>JAXDQN010000629.1:0-4586 GCA_034667865.1 Gammaproteobacteria bacterium | reverse complement strand
CGACGGCTAGAATTACCAAGATGAAAATCATTGCGGTGATCTGTTTGCCGCCGGCGCTCAGGCCACGCTGCTATGGGATCTAGATCCGCAAGGCGCAGCAACTTATATCATGCGATGCGAAGCCGCTGAGCGAACTTCCGTCGAAAAAATAATATCGGGAAGCGCGAGTTGCCGGAACTGCATGCTGATGCAGCTGCGGGATTTCGTCGCCGCGAGCGAATGGGGCGATTTGAAGTTACTGGCGTTTTTTTCCATGGTCGGCCGACGCAAGGCCTTGCATCTGGAAGTCATCGCGGCCACGCGACGCGAGTTTCCCGAAATATTGAGCACCGAGATACCGTACTGGAGCGATATCGAACGCATGAGTGAGCGCCGCGCACCGCTGTGCGCTTACGCACCGCACAGCCCTGCCGGATTGATCTACGCTACCCTGTGGCGGGAAGTTCAGACGCGCATGACTGAAGTGCTGGCTCCCAGCCAGCTTGTCCTACACGCTGGGCAAGCGCATCGATCCACGCAAGCGAGCGCTTTAGAAGTGATTGAATCCACAACGAATTCAACGCTTGGAGCGTCGTAATCGACATCCAGAGGAACTCGGAGCAGACTTCCAAGCCCGACTCTCGTCTCCATTTACTCAAGGAGCAATTCATGAGCGCTCAGATTCAACCTCAGGCGTCCGCCAACACCGCTGGACCGATCCGCGCGAGCAGTTCGTTTGCCGCGCACCTGAAAACCATCGAACGCAAGATACCGCTGCGCGCCCGCTACGAGAATTTCATCGGCGGCAAGTGGATGGCGCCGGCGAAGGGCGGCTACTTCGATAATGTGTCGCCGACCACCGGTCAGGTCATCTGCCAGATTGCGCGCTCGCAAGCGGAGGACATCGAGCGGGCTGTGGACGCCGCGCACGCCGCCGCGGAGAAGTGGGGCCGTACGGCGGTAGCGGAGCGCGCCAAGGCGCTCAACAAGATTGCCGATCGCATCGAGCAGTACCTGCCGTTTCTCGCCGCGGTTGAGACCTACGACAACGGCAAGCCGATTCGCGAAACCAATCTTGCTGACTTGCCGTTGACGGTGGATCACTTCCGCTACTTTGCCAGCTGCGTGCGCGCGCAAGAGGGATCGCTGGGCGAGCTCGATGACGACACTGTGGCCTATCACTTTCACGAGCCGCTGGGCGTGGTGGGTCAGATTATTCCCTGGAATTTCCCGATATTGATGGCGGCCTGGAAACTGGCTCCTGCGCTGGCGGCCGGAAATGCCGTCATCATCAAGCCGGCAGAGCAGACGCCGATGTCATTGCTGGTGTTGGCGGAGCTGATCCAAGATTTGCTGCCGCCCGGCGTACTGAATATCGTCAACGGCTTCGGACTGGAGGCCGGCAAACCCCTGGCATCGAACCCGCGCATCAACAAGATTGCGTTTACCGGCGAGACGACCACCGGGCGATTGATCATGCAGTACGCGTCGGAGAACATCATTCCGGTAACTTTGGAGCTCGGCGGAAAATCGCCGAATATTTTCTTTGCCGACGTCATGCGCGAAGACGATGATTTCGTCGACAAGGCGCTGGAAGGCTTCGCGATGTTTGCCCTGAACCAAGGCGAAGTGTGCACCTGTCCGTCGCGCGCGCTGGTGCAGAAATCGATCTACGATCGCTTCATGGAACGCGCCATCAAACGGGTCGAAGCCATCCGTCAAGGCGATCCGTATGAAATGAGCACGCAGATCGGCGCTCAGGCATCGAACGATCAGTACGAGAAAATCCTCTCGTATCTCGACATTGGCAAACAAGAAGGCGCCAAGGTGTTGGCGGGCGGGACGGCCAACAAGCTGTCAGGTGAATTGTCCGGCGGCTATTACATCAAGCCGACGATTTTCGAAGGCCATAACAAGATGCGAATTTTCCAGGAAGAAATTTTCGGACCGGTGGTTTCGGTCACAACTTTTGATACGCCCGAACAGGCGCTGGAGATTGCCAACGACACCTTGTACGGATTGGGATCCGGCGTGTGGACGCGCGACATCAACATGGCGTACCGCTTTGGCCGCGGAATTAAAGCCGGCCGCGTATGGACCAATTGTTATCACGCCTATCCTGCGCACGCGGCCTTCGGTGGCTACAAGAAGTCCGGCATCGGCCGGGAAACCCACAAGATGATGCTGGATCATTATCAGCAAACCAAGAACGTCTTGGTGAGCTACAGCACCAAGGCGTTGGGCTTCTTCTAGGGTCCCGTGGGCGACGTCGTTTCGATTGAACCCCCGCGGGTGGGCGTGACGCCGGCGGCCGAGGCTCTGATCAAAGAGCTGAAGGCAGCCTATGGCGATATCATGTTCCACCTATCGGGGGGCTGTTGCGATGGCAGCGCGCCCATGTGCTTTCAGGTTGGCGAATTCAAGTTGGGCGGCGTGGACGAGAAGGTCGGGGAGATCGTCGGCTGCGAGTTTTGGATGGATCGCCAGCAATTCAAGTTGTGGGAACATACCCGTTGGACCGTGGACGTGGTGCCGGGGCGCGGCGCCAGCTTCTCACTGGAAGCGCCGCTCAACAGACGCTTTTTGATCCGCTCGGAACTATGCGCGGTGCGGCCCCCGGCAGCAACCCGATAAGCTCGACACGCTCAGCGGCCGACGCCGCATTAGTTATATATTGCGGCGTGTAAACTTTTCACAGCCGACAGTCGGATAAGAATTTCTCGTGACTCGCCCATCGGCTCTAGTCGTCTTGTAGAGGAAGGTCTAAAGTGCCTTCGCGCGAAGGGGCTCGGCCCAGACTCACGTGGATGAGTCGGGTCGGGGGTTCGCGACCAACGAAAACCATTGCGGGATATTACAAAACGATTTCTTCAAGGAGCTGACAATGAAAATCCGTTCCGTGGCGGCCGGCACGCTATTTGGCGCTGCCTTCACCGCTTTGATTCCATTGAGCGCGACCGCGGCGATGGGCGGCAGGAACATGGGTCCGGCCGACAAAGGTGAAGTGGCGCACTTCAGTGTCTATCTGCCATTGACGCATAGCGACGCTCTCGAAAAGCTGCTGCAGGCGCAAACCGATGTGACGTCGTCGAGCTACCATCAGTGGCTGACGCCGGCGCAGTTCAAGCAACAATTTGGTCCGAGCAATTCCGACATGGCACGCGTCAAGTCGATGCTGCAGGCGCAAGGTTTCAAAGTGGTGGCCGAGCACACTCAGAATATCGAGGTTGAAGGACCGGTCTCGGCGGTGGAGAAGACGTTCAATTCTCACATTGAGCACATGCAATTGAAGTCAGGCGTCGTCAAGCTGGCGGCGGCCGAGAAGCATCTGACATTACCGGCGGCCCTGGTTTCCATGGGCGCGGTCATACCCGAATTCGCGCCGCATGTGGCGCATGTACATTCGCAGCGTGTGCCGATGACCATGCACGCTGCTGCCCCTGGTGACCGCCTGGCGAGTGCCGCCAGCTTGTTCTTACCAAATGACCTGAATGAGGCTTATCAACTACCCGCATTCAACGCCAAAGTCACGCCGCTGTTTTCACGCCATGCCGTGCAAACCGCGGGCGTCGGTGCGCATATCGGCATCGTGATGTCATCGAAAATCAGCCAGGCGGATCTTGCTCTCACCTTTGATGGCGAGGTTGGTTTCAGCGCCACGCTGGTGGACATCAATGACTACACCGACAATTCAAACTTACCGGTGCCGAAGGTGAAATTCCGCGAGGTCGGCAAAGGCAGCGGAAAATTCAATCCCAACGCGGGCGCGGCGGCTGAGGCAGCCTTGGATACGCAAATGTCCTTGGGCACGGCACCCGGCGCCAAGGAGACGCTTTACGATATCGAGGATTTGTCTGACGACAACGTCACTGCCGCTTACACCGCGATCGTCGAAGATAACATCGTCGATGTGGCGAGTTCATCCTTCGGCCAGTGCGAACTGGATTACACCGCGGCCTACAACGGCGGCGAAGATTTCACTTCGATCCTGAAGGTGAATCATCGGATATTCCAGCAAGGCAATGCGCAGGGCATCACTTTTGTAGCCAGTTCGGGCGACAATGGCGGGTTGGATTGCTTGTCGGTTGGCTTCGTCAACAATCCGACCGACGGCACTTCGTTCATCGCAGGCGTGAACAGCCCAGCCAATGATCCGAACGTCACCGCCGTGGGCGGTACCAACCTGCAGACGGTGGGCGTACCGACACCGGATGATGCGACCTACAGTTCTGAGAATGCGGATTTCGATCCCAGGGTGCCGGCGGAATTCGATCTGCAGAATCCGGACGGCACGACGACGCCGGTGTTCGTAAACGATAATATTTTTGGCTCGGGGGGCGGCATCAGCACGCTGTGGCCAAAACCAGCGTATCAATTCTTGGTCAAGACGGCCAGCAACACGCATCGCACGCTTCCTGACGTGTCGCTGATGATGGGTGGGTGCCCGGGCGACGCGGATTTGACGGCGCAGGATTGCACCGTACTGCCACGCAGCGCGGCCATCGTGTGGCTCGGCGGCGCACCGATCGGCCTCATTGGCACCAGTGCCTCCGCGCCGGAAATTGCCGGTGTGCTCGCGATCGCCGTTGGCGTGAACGGCCGCCTGG
>JAXDQN010000628.1:0-8964 GCA_034667865.1 Gammaproteobacteria bacterium | reverse complement strand
AACGCGGGTATCCATGACCAGCATGACCATGCCCACCATGACGCGGCGCGCGTTGATGGCGCGCACCATGACGGCGGCGCGCATGTCGCCCAGGTCGAAGGAAAGCACGGGAGCGGCGTTTGCGTCCGCAAAAGCTTCCGCCGCCTCGCGTACGGCGTTGTGCTCATCGGGGCCCATGCTGCCTTCGCTGAGCCACAAAACATCGCCGGTCTCATCGTGCAGGGACACTGCGTGAGCACGAATAGGTTCGAGGGCTGCGCGCAGCTTTTGGCAGACGGCATCGAAGTCGATGAGCGGGCTATTCGACACGCTCAAAGGTTTGCCCTGCTCCATTAGTTCCGTCGCCTGAAAATGTAAGATGCATATGTACCGTACGCATTCGCGCCTTGCTGTGATCTTCTTCGCCAAACTGCGACAGCTGCGCTCTCGCAGCCGAATCGGTATTACATATCATCGGCAAATTCGCGTGCTTACCGCTAAACTCCGTGGCGAATGAGCGCGGCTCAACATAATCGGCAGTACCGCTACTACGACTTCGTGATGGCGGCGTATGTCTGTGTGCTGCTTTGCTCCAATCTCATCGGGCCGGCCAAGGAAACCACGATCCACCTGCCGGTGCTCGGGGAGGTCACCTTCCTGGCCGGCGTGTTGTTCTTCCCCATTTCTTACATATTCGGGGATATTTTGACGGAGGTGTACGGCTACGGCCGCGATCGCCGCGTGGTATGGGCCGGATTCGCTGCACTGGCGTTCGCCTCGCTGATGGCGGCCGTGGTGGTGCATCTGCCGGCCTCGGCAGCCTCGCGCGACAATCAAACCGCGGTCGAGGCGATATTCGGCAACACACCGCGCATCATCGTGGCTTCCATCATGGCTTTCTCCTGCGGCTCGTTCGTCAACAGCTACGTGCTGGCGAAGATGAAGATCTGGACCAAGGGCCGCTGGCTGTGGAGCCGCATCATCGGTTCGACCCTGTGCGGCGAGCTGGTCGATTCGGCCATCTTCTACTTCGTCGCCTTTTATGGCCGCATGGAAGCGCCGCATTTGCTGGCCATCATGTTCACGCAGTACGCACTTAAAAGCGCTTGGGAAATCGTCGCCGCGCCGCTCACCTACCGCGTGGTGGCGTTTCTGAAAAAGGCCGAACACGAGGATTATTACGACATCGGCACGAATTTCACGCCGTTCTCGCTGAAAACCTAAGGCGCGATTCATCGGCGCTTCGCCACCTTTTGCCACAACTGACGCAGCGCGCAGCCTCATTCGAGGCCCGTAATGTCTTCCACGGGGCGACGGTCGTTGCCTCGATGGTCGATCAGCGAGGTGTGTCATGAGCGCGAAATATTCCAGGGTGATGTTGGCGATGGGCTTGATGGGAATGAGTGCGGCTGCTCTGGCCGGTGAGCCGCGGCAAGGCAACCCGCAAGAACCGGCGGGCTTCGTAACGGGAGCAGTCATCGGCGGATTTGCCGGCGGACCCATCGGTGCGGTGGTTGGGGCCGGTCTGGGTACTTGGCTGGGCAATCGCGTGCACCGCGCCAACGACGCCAAGAAGGCCGAAGCGCAAGCAGCAATGCTGCAAACCGAGAAAACCGCACTGCTGGATGAGAAGTCGCAGTTGTTGCAGTCAAATCAAACGCTGACTGCCCAACTCAGCGATGTTTCGAAGCAAGTCGAGGCGGTACAGTCCGCCAAGGCGGATGCTTCCGAGGTGCTGGACGGACTCGAAGGCGACGTGTTGTTTCGCACCGGCAGCGCGGAGATTTCGCCGCAGATCGCGCACCAGGTGCAGGTGCTGGCAGAGGCGGTGGCCAAGTCGCCGGCGCTCAAGATCCGCGTCGACGGTTATGCGGATCCGCGCGGTACGGCCGACGACAACATGAAGCTCTCGCAGGATCGCGCCAATGCGGTGCGCGACTTGTTGCTGGCGGCCGGATTGGACCAGGACGTGTTGGAGGTCAATGCCTATGGCAAGACTCAGAGCGTCGCGGCCGACAGCGATGGCTATGCGCTGGAACGCCGGGTGCGGCTCACGTTGCAAATCGAAGGGGCTGGTACGGTTGCCCGGAACGCCGACAGCCCGTGTTGCCGGTAGTCTAGATTGCGCCACGGTTGCGGCTCGGAGCAGATGCTCCGGGCCGCACTTGTTTCTGCGCGCGCCCTCAGCCTACGATAGGGCATGAGTGCTCATCCCAAGATCGTCGCGATAGATCGATACCAGACCGGTGACTCTGCAAGCCCCGCTCCGGAGAACATATTGGCCGGGATTCCGCGCACTCGCGTGTCGAATCAATATGCCGACGCCAGACAGGAATTTTTTTGCGGCATCTGGACCAGCACCGCGGGCAAATGGCGGGTGCGTTACACCGAGCACGAATTTTGCGTGATCATCGAAGGCCGCGTGCGCATCGAATCGGTGGCCGGCGACAAGAGCGAATTCAAGGCCGGCGACGCTTTCGTCGTGCCGGCCGGCTTCGAAGGCGTTTGGGAAGTGACCGAGCCCTGCAAGAAGTGGTATTCGATCTACGAACCCAAGTCCTAAGCCCTACGCCGTCTCGCGAATCACGGCTCCCAAGGTCTCGACCATACGCTCGATTTGCTTCTGCTCGATAATCAGCGGCGGCGACATGGCAATCGTATCGCCGGTCTGGCGCACCATCACGCCGCGCTCGAAGCACTTCAAGAATACTTCGAAACCGCGCGCGGCCGGCTTGCCGGTGCGGGGCTCCAATTCGACGGCGCCGATCAGGCCGTAATTGCGAATGTCGATGACATGCGGCAGACCGCGCAAGGAGTGCACGGCATTTTCCCACTGCGGGCTCAAGGAAGCGGCACGGGTCAGCAGGCCTTCTTTGGTGTAGACGTCCAGCGTCGCAATGGCGGCGGCGCACGCCGCCGGATGCGCGGAATAGGTGTAGCCGTGGAACAGCTCGATGGTATTTTCCGGGCCCTGCATGAAGGCGTCGTAAATTTTGCGCTGCGAGAACACGGCGCCCATGGGCATGGCGCCGTTGGTCAAGCCCTTCGCCGTGGTCATGAGATCCGGGGTCACATCGAAGGCCAGCGACGCAAACGGCCTGCCGACGCGGCCGAAGCCGGTGATCACTTCGTCAAAAATCAACAGGATGTCGTTTTTATCGCAGATCTCGCGCAGACGCTTGAGGTAGCCCACCGGCGGCAACACCACCCCGGCAGATCCGGCAATCGGCTCGACGATGACGGCGGCGATCGTCGAGGCGTCGTGCAGCGCAATCAAGCGCTCCAGTTCGTTGGCCAGGTGCGCGCCCCACTGCGGTAGGCCGCGCGAATAGGCATTGTGTTCCACATCCAGCGTGTGCGGCAGATGATCGACGCCGGGAATCATCGAGGCCGCAAAGGCCTTGCGATTGTTGACCATGCCGCCTACCGAAATTCCACCGAAGCCCACGCCGTGGTAGCCCTTCTCGCGGCCGATCAAGCGAACCTTTTGGCCCTGGCCGCGCGCGCGATGATAGGCCAGCGCAATCTTCAGCGCAGTGTCCACCGACTCGGAGCCTGAGTTGGTGAAGAACACGCGATCCATCGTGGGCGGCGCAATCTTGGCGAGACGGTTGGCCAACTCAAAGGCAATAGGATGACCCATCTGAAAGGCGGGCGCATATTCCATGGTGCTGAGCTGCTTGGTGACGGCGTCGGTGATTTCGCGCCGGCAATGGCCGGCATTCACGCACCAAAGACCGGCGACGCCGTCGAGAATCTCGCGACCGTCCGCGGTCCAGTAATACATGCCCTCGGCGCGGGCCAACAGACGTGGGTTCGCCTTGAACTGGCGATTCGCCGTGAACGGCATCCAAAACGCGTCAAGATCGGGATTGGACAGTGCGGGCGTCAGTTGGGCGTTCATGCGGTGTCCTTGAAGTGCGGGAGTCGAGCCTGGCCGATGATAAGGAAAATCAACACTAAGCTCAATTTTTCCCGTGCAGCAGCGAGGTCTGTCTATTATAATAGACAATATGGGCCTGGACGTCGGTAGTCATTTAAAAGCGGTTCGGCAGATGTACGGCCTGTCGCAGCGCGAATTGGCGAAGCGCGCCGGCGTGACCAACGGTCTGATTTCGCTCATCGAGCAAAATCGCGTCAGTCCTTCGGTCAGCTCGCTCAAAAAGGTGCTGGACGGGATTCCCATGGCGTTGGCGGATTTCTTCACCCTGGATCTGGCCGGTAACGCACAGGTGTTTTTTCCGCGCGATGAGCTTGCCGACATCGGCACGGGCAGCGTCGAACTGCGTTTGGTCGGCAGCCGCTTAGGGAAACGCAGCATGGCCATCCTTCACGAGCGTTACCCCGCGAACACCGATACCGGCGAGGAAATGTTGACGCATGCCGGGGAGGAGGGCGGGGTGGTCGTCAAGGGGAAAATCGAGCTGACCATCGGCGGCGAGTCACGGACTCTCGGGCCCGGCGATGCGTACTACTTCAAAAGCTCGCTGCCGCACCGCTTTCGCAATCTATGGAAAGAAGAATGCGAGATCGTCAGCGCGAGTTCGCCGCCGACCTTTTAATCGGGCCTTGGCGACCTCATATCGGCCCCTCTTGAGGTAGCATGACGCGATGAGCACCGTAACCGTAGCCGCCACCCAATTTGCCTGCACGTGGGATCGCGACGCCAATGTCGCGACCGCGGAAAAACTCATCCGCGAGGCCGCCGGCCGCGGTGCGCAGATCATTCTGATTCAGGAATTGTTCGAGACGCCGTATTTCTGCAAGGACCACATCGCGCGCCATCTGGATTTGGCCAAGCCTTTGGAAGGCCATCCGGCGGTGGAGCATTTCCGTGCGCTGGCGCGCGAGTTGCAAGTGGTGCTGCCGGTGAGTGTGTTCGAACAGGCCGGCAAGGCGTTCTACAATTCTCTGGTCATGGTGGACGCCGACGGCAGTGTGCTCGGCAGCTATCGCAAATCGCATATCCCGGAGGGTCCCGGTTACCACGAGAAATTCTATTTCTCGCCGGGCGACACCGGATTCAAGGTATTCGACACCGCCTACGCCAAGCTCGGCGTCGCGATTTGCTGGGACCAATGGTTTCCGGAAACGGCGCGCTGCATGGCTCTGATGGGTGCGGAAGTCCTAATGTATCCCACGGCCATCGGCTCGGAACCTCAAGATGACAGCATCGATTCCAGCGGACATTGGCAGCGCACCATGCAGGGACACGCGGCGGCCAACGTCATGCCGCTGGTGGCATCCAACCGCGTCGGCATCGAGAAGGGCGAGAAGTACACCATGACTTTCTATGGCTCCTCGTTCATCGCCTCGCACACCGGCGAGAAAGTTGCGGAAGCGGACCGCAGCACCGAGACGGTGCTGAGCGCCGAATTCGATTTGGACGAAGTGCGCCGCTACCGCCAGTCGTGGGGCGTATTCCGCGATCGTCGTCCCGACCTTTATTACCCAATACTCTCGCTCGATGGACGCGGCTGACAGTCTCGCCTTCGTCGACCTCGAAACGACCGGCGGCAATCCCGCCTTTCATCGGATCACGGAAATCGGCATTGTCCGGGTCGTGGGCGGCGAGGTGGTCGAGGAGTGGAGTTCGCTGGTCAATCCGCAATGCGAGATCCCGGCCTACATCCAGGCATTCACCGGCATCAGCAATGAGATGGTGGCGGCCGCGCCGCCGTTTACCGAGCTGGCCGGCACCGTGTTGGAGAAATTGCGCGGCGCCGTGTTCGTGGCGCACAACGCGCGCTTCGATTACTCCTTCCTGCGCAGCGAATTCCTGAAATGCGATACGCACTTCTCCGCGGAGGTGCTGTGCACCGTGAAATTGTCGCGGCGGCTGTTTCCGGAGCATCCGCGGCACAATCTCGACGCCGTGATGCAGCGCCATGGCTTGACCTGCGAGGCCCGGCACCGCGCGCTGGGCGATGCGCAAGTGCTGCGCGACCTGTGGTTCAAGCTGCAGCGCGAAATTCCGGCCGCGGCATTGCAAGCCGCGACGACCCAGGCCATTTTGGGTGTGCCGAAGCTGCCCGCGCATCTGCCGCCGCAATTGGCCGATGAGCTGCCCGAGGGTCCCGGCGCGTACCGTTACTTCGGCGAAGGCGACGCGCTGCTGTATGTGGGCCGCAGCCATTCGTTGCGCGGCCGGGTGCTGACGCAACTGGCCGCGGAGCGTCCGACCTCGCGCGACCGTAAATTGTCCGAGCAGACGCGGCGCGTCGATTGGGTGGCGACCGCAGGCGACTTGGGCGCCATGCTGTTGGAGGCCGATTGGATCAAAGCGCAGCAGCCGCAGTTCAACCGCCATCCGCACAGTGCCGCAGAGGCCGCGACCTTGCGGCCGGCCGCCGACTTATCCGGGCGGGTTGTGCCGCGTCGCTTCGATGCAGTGGAACCCGCGGATCTGAAGCACTGCTTCGGTGTGTTTCATTCCGAGAAGGACGCGCGCAAGGCGCTGACCGAGATCGCACAGGCGCAGCAGCTGTGCTTGAAGGTGTTGGGCCTCGAGTCGAGCGAAGGTTCCTGCTTCGCCCTGCAGATGGGCCAGTGCCGCGGGGCGTGCACGGGCAAGGAGCCGCTCATTCTGCACAACATGCGCACCCAGCTGGCGCTGTCGGCGTTGAAGCTGAAGAGCTGGCCGTTTCCGGGGCGCATCGCCGTGCATGAACGTCATTCCAGCGGTTTTGGCGCCGACGGTTCACGCGACGCCGATGTCCATGTACTCGAGAACTGGAGCTACTTAGGGACGGCACGCTCAGAGGACGAGCTCAGCGCCTTGACCGCGGCAGCGGCCCCGGCAGGCTTCGATGTGGATGTTTATCGCATCCTGGTGCGCTATTTCTCGACCCATCCGCAACTGCATTGGCGCGACTTGCGCGAGAAGACGCTGCACTCGTGAATGACAATGTGCGCTACTGGATTGCCACCGCGCCGGTGGGAGCCGCCTCGGTGTTGGCCGAGGAACTGGCGCAGTTCGGCGCCACGGATATCCGTGAGCGCAGTCACGATGTGAAATTCCAAGGATCCCTCGAGGTCGGCTATCGGACTTGCCTGTGGTCGCGCACTGCGACGCGGGTGCTGTTGAGCCTGGGCTCGATCGATGCCGCCAGTTCGAAGAGCGTCTACGACGCGATCAATCGCATCGATTGGCGCGAGCACTTCACCCCCGGGGCGACGCTGGCGTGCGATTGCAGCGGCGGCAACGAATCCATTCGCCACACGATCTATGGCTCGCAGCTGATGAAGGACGCAGTGGTCGACAAACTGCGCGAGCTGACCGGCGAGCGGCCGGACATTCGTCCTGAGCGGCCCGATGTGCTGCTGCATCTGCATGTCGAGGGGCCCACGGCGCTATTGTCGGTGGACTTCTCCGGCGAAAGCCTGCATCGGCGCGGCTATCGCAGCGAAGGCGGACGAGCACCGCTCAAAGAAAACGTCGCCGCCGCCGTGCTGCTGCGCGCGGGTTGGAGCCAGGTTGCCGCAGACGGAGGCACGCTGGTGGATCCCATGTGCGGATCGGGCACCTTTCTGACCGAAGCGGCCCTGATCGCCGCGGATGCGGCACCGGCGCTGGAGCGCGAGTACTTCGGATTCTCCGGCTGGCGTGGTCACGACGCGGCGCTCTGGCAGGCATTGCTCGAGGAAGCCCGCGCGCGGCGCGCGGCGCGACCACCCCGCCGCTGCATCATCGGATCGGATATCGATTCGGAAGCCGTGCGCATGTCCCTCGCCAACGCGCAAGCTGCGGGCGTTGCCGATTGGCTGCACGTGGAGAAGCGCGCATTGACTGAGGTCACGCGTCCGCCGGGGCCGCCGGGATTGGTGGTTGCCAACCCACCGTATGGCGAACGCATCGGCGCCGAATCGGGCCTGCAGACGGTGTACTCGGAGCTGGGCGCGACTTTGCGCGAACGCTTCCAAGGCTGGCAGGCCGCCATTCTCACCGGCAACCCACCGCTGGCCCGCAATCTGGGCATCTATGCCAAACGCACCCATCGGGTTTTCAACGGCACCATCGAGTGTCGGCTGCTGCGATTCGATCTAAATGAGGCCAGCGCACAGCGACCCGCCGAGGAAGTGCGCGCCGACTGGTCCAATCGCCCGGGCGCACAGATGTTCGCCAATCGCTTGCGCAAAAATCTGCAGCGATTGGATCCCTGGGCTGTGCGCGAAGGCATCGAGTGCTTTCGTGTTTACGATGCCGATATGCCTGAATATGCCTTTGCCATCGACCTGTACGGCAAGGTCGCGCGCCACGTGTATGTGCAGGAATATGCGCCGCCCAAAACCGTGAATCAGGAAAGCGCGCGCGAGCGTCGGCGCGAGGCGTTGGCGGTGCTGCCCGAGGTCCTGGCGGTGCCGCCGGTGCAGATTCATTCCCGTGTGCGCAAGGCGCAGAAAGGCGCAGGACAATACGAGAAACGCGAGAACGCCGACGAGCGCCATGTGGTGCACGAAGGCGGCCTGAAATTCTGGGTCAATTTTCGCGATTATTTGGACACTGGCCTGTTCCTCGATCATCGCATCATGCGCGGCATGCTGCGTGACTGGGCCAAGGGCGCGGATTTTCTGAATCTGTTCTGTTACACCGGCAGCGCCACGGTATATGCCGCGGCCGGCGGCGCGCGCAGCAGCGTCAGCGTCGATCTGTCCAATACCTATCTTGATTGGGCTCACGAGAATCTGCTGCTGAACGGCTTTCGCAGCACTGCGCATGCGCTGTACCGCGCCGATTGCCTGGAGTGGCTCATGGATCAGGAGGCCGGCGGCCCACGCTTCGATTTGATTTTCGTCGACCCACCCACTTTCTCGAATTCCAAGCGCATGGACGGTGTGCTGGATGTGCAGCGCGACCATGTGGGCATGATTCAGCGCGCGGCAAAATTGCTGCGCCCGGGTGGCCGTTTGGTATTTTCCACCAACTACACCCGCTTCAAGCTGGAGGCGGCGGCCTTAGAGGACTTTGCCATCGAGGACATCGGC
>JAXDQN010000627.1:0-4802 GCA_034667865.1 Gammaproteobacteria bacterium | reverse complement strand
AGAATGGTGGCCCAGCCGAGAATGGCGTTCAGCGGATTTCGCAACTCATGCGACAGCGTCGCGAGGAATTCTTCTTTCAACAGATTACTGCGTTCAGCTTCGGCGCGCGCCGCGCGTTCCCGCGCCAGCAATCCCTCGCGTTCGCTTTCCGTCTTGATACGATAGGAAATATCCGTCATGACGATGACGCGGGCGCCTGAGATATTCTCGGACGCTATGCGCAACTCCACTTGAGCCGTGGTGCCATCCTTGCGGGTGAAATTGATTGGTCCGCTATGCTCCGCATCAAGGACGCGGCCCGCAGCGCCAAACACGGTGGCCGCAGGGGAGCCCATCAATTCCTCCGCTGAATAACCGGTCAACGCGCAGAACGCCGGATTCACGCTCTCGTAACGCAGCTGCTGATCGGTGGTGGCGATGGCGATCGGCGCCAGCTTGAAAATCGTCCCCAATTTCGCATCCAGCCCTCGCCGCACGAAATCTGCGTGGCGAGCGAACAGCAAGGTGCGCACAGTCGCCAGCAACACCGGCGGCTCCACCGGACGCGTCAAGTAACTATCGGCCCCCGCCTCCAAGCCGAGTGAAAAGTCGCTCGTTTGCGTGAACGTCGCCGACAGGTGCAGCACCGGCAATTGCGCGGTTTCCGGTCGGGCGCGCACTCGTCGACAGACCTCGAATCCGTCCATGTCAGGCAAATTGATGTCCAACACCATCAGATCCGCTTGGTGCGCGGCAGCCAGCGCTGCATTGCCGGTCGTGGCTTGCAGCACCCGATACCCGGCAGACTTGAGGATTCGCGTGGTCGCGTACAGCGCCGCTGGATTGTCATCGACCGCGAGTATTGTCGCCGGTCGCGTCTGGTTATTGATGACGGGATTCACTTGATGGATCCTGGTCCTGGGGCGCCGGCATACCGTAGCGGAATCAGCACGGAGAAGCGAGATCCGCGTCCAAATTCACTGCTGACCGCGACACTGCCCCCCAATAGTTCGGCGAATTTCTTCGCCAATGACAATCCCAGACCGGTGCCGCGCAAGCGCTTCTGAATGCGCGTATCGAGCTGCACGAAGTCGCTGAAGAGCACCGGCAAGTGGTCCGTGGCGATGCCGATTCCAGTGTCGGAAACCGCGAACTCGACCCGGCCCGCATCCATCAGCGCAGCCGTGACTCTGACCTCGCCTTCAGCCGTGAACTTCAATGCGTTGGAGATGAAATTGCGCAATATCTGCGAGAGCTTTTTATCGTCCGTGTAAAACCTCGGGATGCTTTCCGCTTCTTCGAAAATCAGCGACACGCTGCCGGCGCCCACGATGGGCTTGAACATACCGCGTAGAGCCGAAAACAAGTCGACCATCTCGAACCATTCGGGCGAAATGGAAATTCTCCCGGCATCGACCTTGGCAAGATCGAGAAGGTCATCGACCATCTCGGTGAGTTCCCGGACGCTGCCGCGCACGAACTGCACCTGGCGCTGTTGCTCAGCCGTGAGCGGGCCGTCCATGCCGCTGATGAGGATGTCCGAAATGCTGGTGATGGAAGCCAGCGGCGTTCGAAATTCATGGCTCATATAAGAGAGGAAGCGGCTCTTCAAATCCGCCGCTTCGCGCAACTGCACCGCATTGTCATCGAGTTCGGCATAAAGTGCGAGGACGCCCGCATTGGTTTCGGCGAGTTCGGCGCGCAGAGCTGCGATTTCCTGCTCCTGGTTGGCCAATTGCCGCTGCAGATCGTGGGCGCCGCCGCTCATGGCCGCCTACCCACCACTAAAACCGTGACGTCATCCCGCGAGCGCGCGTGATCGCGATACAACACCGCGGCGATAACTGCGGCATGGCGCAAGCCCAATCCCGGATACGCCGGCAGCGTCCAGCGGGCGGAAAGGCCATCGGAATGCATCACAACGTTGCAGTTCGGGCCGTACTCATATTCGAACTGCTGCTTGCGCAGCAACTGCACCCCCAGAATTCCATTGTGCGACACCATGCCTTTGGAGTGCTCGGCGGAAATCACCGATGCGGAAATATTGCCTACCCCGCAATAGGAGACGGCTGCGTTTGCGACATCGACAACCGCGCAGGCGGCCGCAGCCCCACGACTGCCTATCAATGCGCCGTGCATGAGTTGCATGATCTCGGCGGGCGGCTCCAAAGCGCACTTGGCGAACGCGTCGGTCGCAGCGCGTGCCGCTGACGCCGCGAGCGGCCCATGGCCCAGGCCATCGACCACCAACATCACCCGGGTATCGCCGTTACGCGCAATCTTCCAGCTATCGCCGCATTCGGTTTCGCCGGCGAGCGCCAGACACACGGCGCCAAAATTAAAATCCAACGCGGCGGCGGGCCTGTCGGCGCTTCGCCCGGTCGTTTGCTTCGCGATACGCGACACGGCCACAGTCCCCTGACCTTCCGCAGAATACACATCGAATACCGAGGACAGGCGGGAGATCGCCCCAAGGCCCGTGCCAGAGGTGCCGGCGGTCGAATAGCCATCCCTAAAACACGTATCGACTTGCATCCCAGGGCCGCGGTCGATGGAAACCAGCTCGATGCTGACTTCGTCGCCATCATTGATCGCCTGCAGCAGCATCTCGCCGCGTCCGGCATGCTTGACGACATTCTGAACCAGCTCAGAGGCCACGATGCCCACGCGGCCCACCAAGGTCTCATCGAAATCGAAGGCTTCGGCCAGTCGCTGGGCGGCGCGGCGATACTCACCGACGTGACTCGGATCTTCTACTTGCAGTCGAGACTGTGGGCTGCCTTCGAGTATGCGCATGTGTGCTATTTCCAGCGCGCGATCGTCACGCGAGTGCCCACTCCGACCGTCGACTGAATGTCGAACTCATTCACCAGGCGGCGCGTGCCGGTAAGGCCCAGCCCTAACCCGGTTCCGGAACTCCAGCCATCGGTCATTGCCAAATCGAGATTGGCAATTCCCGGACCCTGATCCTCGAATGTCAGGCGCAGGCCGTGTTTGGCGCCATCGCTCAAAATCTGCCACTTGAGCGTGCCGCCGCCCCCATAGATGTATGCATTGCGCGCGAGCTCGCTGGCGGCGGTGACGATCTTGGTTTGGTCGACCAGGGAAAATCCGATCTGCTGCGCCATACGCCGCACATTCTGCCGCGCCAGCACGATGTCATGCTCGTTGCCTAACGGCAGTTCACCGCTGGACTGAGTAATCATGATCATTTCCGTCGCGCAGCGCCGCGCGCAGCAGGATCATGCCGCGCTCTACGTTGAGGGCCGTTGCGACACCGGGCAGCGACAAGCCGAGTTCCACCAAAGTAATCGCCACCGCCGGCTGCATGCCGACCAGCACCGTTCGGGCATCCAGGATCCGCGCCATCCCCGAGATGTCCGCAATCATGCGGCCTATGAAGGAGTCGACCATTTCCAACGCGGAAATGTCGATGAGCACCCCTTTCGCGCCCTTTTTCTCGATCGCCCGCGTCAGATCGTCCTGCAACTGCAGCGCCAATTGATCGTGCATATCGACTTGAATGGTGACGAGCAGAAACTCGCCCATTCGCAGAATGGGAATGCGCTCCATGGCTAGTGCTTGGTGAACGAGACGCCGGTGCGTTTCAGCGCCAGCGCCAGCGCGTCGGCCAGATTTGCCTTGGTCGTCACGCCCTGCAGATCGACGCCCAAATGCACGATGGTTTGCGCGATCTGTGGGCGCACGCCGCTGATGATGCAGTCGGCTCCCATCAGCCGCAGTGCCGTCACCGTCTTGAACAAGTGTTGCGCCACCAGGGTGTCGACGGTCGGCACTCCGGTGATGTCGATGATGGCAATCTGCGATTCGGTTTCGACAATTTTTTGCAGCAGGGATTCCATCACGATTTGAGTTCGCGCGGAGTCCAAGGTGCCGATCATGGGCAGCGCCAAAATGCCGTCCCACAATTTCACCACCGGCGTGGACAGCTCCAGCAACTCCAGCTGCTGCCGATTGATGACCTCTTCTCGAGAGGTCTGAAAGGCCTTGATGGTGTGCAGGCCAAGCTTGTCGATCAGCTCGGTGGCTGCCCATGACTCCGCGGCAAATTTGTCAGCATCGCTGCCGAACTCGGCGCGCAGCGCCTCGAAGACCGGACGTTTCAACGAAAAAATGAAGGTCGCTGTCTCGTCCGATGAGAACCCCGCCAATACGCGGCTGCGGGACAGGTCGCCGAGAAATGCGCGTACTTCCTGCCAGCCGGCCGTGGTGATATCCCCGGTATCGTGCGATCGCGCAGTATTTAGCAGGACCTCGAGGAAATCCGCGGCTTGTTTGGCAAGATCCTTCGATGACAGCCGTCCCTTCGCGGACGCGGAGACGACCGCCAGCTGCTGCTGCCAATTCGAGAGTATTTGTTGCCGATGAGTTTGTAGAACGGACCCTAGGTTCCCCTTCGAAGCCATCACGTGCATCCCCCTTCGCTTTGTATCACCGAGTCCCTGCGGCGACGGTTTCGGCCGCCTGCCCCGCTAGTATGACTGGCTAAGCGGATGCACGTCGATTTTGTAAGAGTTACAAGGACGTCTCTGCCGTCATTCGCCCAGGGCAGAACCGCCATCCGCCACGATGGGCTGACCCGTTACGAAGCTCGCCGCCTGCGACGCCAAGAACACCGCGATGCCGGCGATTTCGACGGGCTGACCGATGCGCCGGAGCGGCGCGCGGGCTTCAATGTTTTGCCAGCGCGAGGTTGCGCGCCAGCTGCGCTTCGGCCGCCTTGGAAATGCCATAGGCGCCCAATACCGAGGTCGCCCGAAAGGCGCCGATGCTCGACAGCAGAATGATGTTTCCCGAACCGC
>JAXDQN010000626.1:0-3751 GCA_034667865.1 Gammaproteobacteria bacterium | reverse complement strand
CGCACGCCTAGCCTAAGCGCCGTTGGGTGAGTCGCGGTTCATGCAAACGCAGTATCTCGCGGCAATCGAGCTTTCGCCAATGAACATATTCAAAGTTCGCTCAATATCGCACAACTACTTGCTTTTCTTGGCTAAACTCGCCGGCAGTGGCGAAAAAACTGTCGAAATGCGGGGTGCGGATTTATGTGTTGTCGCCGAGCTTCCCGCCTACGGACGGCGGTCAGGAAAAGCATCTTCTCGAGCTGTCCCAAAGCCTGATCGATGCCGACGCTCACGTGCGGGTCTTGACCCGTCGCGCTGAACCGAGTTTCAAGCGCGAAGAATTGCTGGGGTCGGTCCCGGTTTTGCGCTTTTCTCCGTTCGGAGAAATTCGCGGCGTCGGATTGATCGCCGCCCCCAGGCTTGGATTGTTGCTCCTGAAGATGATTTGGCGGCTGTTGCGTGACGCAAGTAAATACGACGTGGTGCTGGTGTCAGGTTTTAATTTCATGCCGATGAGCGCGATTATCGCGGCGGCGCTGACGCGCAAACCCGTCGTGGTGCGGCCTGAGTCGCCGCTCGAAGTGTCCGAACCGTTGGGCGCGCAAAGCCGCGACAAAATGGCGCTCTCCGAAAAGTCTGTCGTGGTCCGCCTCCTTGCTTGGCTACGGCGCGGCACTGCCAATCGAGTCAGCCGATTCGTTGCCATTTCATCTGAAATACGCGAATGCCTGGTGCGAGTGGGCATCGATCCGAGACGCATTGTCTCAATCCCGAACGGTATCGATTCGAAGCGGTTCGAGCCGCTGACAGAGGACCGTCGGGCGCAGCTGCGCGCCGCATTATCGCTCGCCGAGGACGGCCTGATTCTGATTTACACCGGTCGTCTCGCAATATCCAAGGGCGTGATGACCTTGCTCGAACTATGGGCCGAGGTGGGCGGCGAATTTCCCACGGCAAAGCTCTTGATCGTGGGGACCGGCAAAGGCTCCTTCGACAACTGTGAATCCGAGATGCGAGCATTCATAGCAGCGCATGACTTGGCCTCCAGCGTGACCTTGACCGGGAGCGTTACCAACGTCAACGAATATCTTCAGGTCAGCGACCTGTTTGTTTTTCCCAGCGACTACGAAGGTTTCAGTTTATCGATTCTGGAAGCGATGACAGCGGGTCTGCCCATGGTCAGCACTCGCGTGGGGCTCGCGGCGGAACTCGAAAATCGCGGACGTTTCGCTCTGCTCGTGCCGCCGAAAGACAAGGCGGCGTTTCGCGACGGCCTGCGTCGGCTGCTGGCGGATGCGGCGTTGCGCAGCGAGATGGGAACGACGGCGCGCGCGCTGGTCAGCGAGCACTATTCGTCCAGTGCGGAGGCCCGTCGCTACCTGCAACTTTTCGCCGAGATCATGGAGGGCGCATGAAGAGCCTGTCGAGAGTTTTTCTGCGCCTGCTGTCCCGCACGGCAAGGCCATTCTTGAAGAGTTACGGTCTTCTCAGCGTTAAGAAAATCTTCAACCGATCCGCGCTGCAGTGGACGCCCGCGGCGGGGCGAATTGCCGTGTTGGCGCCCCACATGGACGATGAGGTGATCGGCTGCGGCGGAACCCTGGCGCTGCATGTTGCCGCGGGTGCCGATGTCACGGTGGTGTTTTTAACGGACGGCAGTCAAGGCAGCACGGACGCCACGCCCGGTGAGGCGGTTCGGCTTACCGCTACACGCAAACAGGAGGCGGAACGCGCACTGCGTGAACTGGGGGTGACGAAGATCGTCTTCCTCGACGGCCAGGACGGTGGTCTTGGCGCCGGGCCGAATCACGCAGTAGTCCGTGGACTGCGTGCGGCACTGGAAGCCGTACGTCCCGACATCGTCTACCTGCCCTTCTTTCTCGAAGAGCATCCAGACCACCGTGCGGCAAGTGCGCTGCTTGGGCGAGCCGTCTCCGGCACCCCGCTGACTTTTCAGTGCCACGCATACGAGGTCTGGACTCCCCTGTTTCCAAATTGCTTGGTGCGCATCGATCACAGCATCGATGCAAAACGTCGCGCACTCGAACACTATCAGAGTCAGCTCGCGGAAGCCGACTACCTGCATACCGCGATTGGCCTGAACGCGTATCGCTCGAGTGCCATGTTGGACGGCTCATGCCGGTTTGCGGAGGCCTTTTTTGCGGTTTCCTTGCCGCAGTATCTGCAGTTGCTCCAAGCCTACGGCGCCGCGCCTTGAGCACCACCCGAAATGCGATCTGGCTGACTGGTTGCCGCCTCACCGGTGACGTTTTGAATCTGCTTCTGTTTATTTTGATTTCGCGACGTTTCGGGCCTGCCGGTGCCGGCGCGTACTCGTATGGGTTTGCGGTAGCAACCTTTGCATTCGTGCTCGGTTGTCTCGGTATCGAAGAATACGGGCTGCGCCAGTATGTACGCATGGAGGCCGACGCGCGGTCCGGGTTTATCGGCGAATTACTCGGCACGCAGATGCTGATGGTTGCGTTCGCGGTAATTGCGCTGGTCGTGTATCTCACCCTGTCGGCTCCGACGGCGTCGACTTTGATGATGGTCATCGCGCTCGGTGCTTATCAAATCACCGCCGCCGTGGTGGCCACCTTGTTCATTCCGGCAATGGCTGCGCAGCGCATGCTGTGGCCGGCACTGGCGGAATTGACCGCTCGGGCAGTCGCGTTCGCGTTCGCTGGGTATGCAATCGGCATCGCCCACGTGCCGCTGGCGCAGGCCGTTTTAGGCTACCCGGTCGCGGCGTTTGTCTGGCTGATGGTCGCCATCACCTCACTTCGTCGATTCGCACCCGCGTTGCGGTTCACTTTCTCGACAGCGGGGACGCTCAGAATTCTGCGCATCGTGTGGTCCTTCGCGCTGCTCGAGATTTTTGCCCAGCTGTTCTCACGCATCGGTGTGATTACCTTGTCCTTGTACGTCGGCGACGCCGCCGCAGGCATCTTC
Organism: Gammaproteobacteria bacterium; assembly: GCA_034667865.1. Taxonomy (GTDB): domain Bacteria; phylum Pseudomonadota; class Gammaproteobacteria; order Steroidobacterales; family Steroidobacteraceae; genus Bog-1198. The sequence goes on along the minus strand of JAXDQN010000626.1, from coordinate 817 downwards.
GCCACCGGATTGCGGCTGATCGAAGTCGCCTTGATGCCACTGAGTTTTCTGGGGGTGGCGGCCTATCCGCGCTTGAGCCAGCTGTACGCGGGAAATTTGCCGGATTTTCGGCGCTCCGCAACGGATTTGATGTGGTTGATGCTGGTCGGAGGCGGCGCCGCGGCATGGGGCCTTTATTTCGTCGCCCCCTCGCTGTTGGTACCTATCTTGGGGCAGCGTTTCTCCGGCGCGGAGCCCTTCATCCAAGCCATGGGATTGTTTGCACTGGTGCAAGCGGTGGAGGTATGCCTCGGCAGAATACTGCTCAGCGCCGATCGTCAGATTGCCAACGCCGCATTCGTCGCCGGCGGCGCCATCGTCAGTGTGTTGCTGAATCTGCTCTGGGTGCCGCGCTTCGAGGTCCACGGCGCGATCTATGCGGGGACCGCCGCGTATGCAGCGATCGATATCTTGTGCATTGCAGCGCTCAAGCGGCCGCTGAGCGGCGCCGCGCTGTTGCGAATGTTCCTGCCGCTCAGTGTCGCCGTGGCGCTCGCTTGCGGGGTCTGTGCATGGCTCGCACAGCATGACTACACCGCATTGCCGCAAGCCGTCGCGGCCGCCGCTGTGTTTGTGTCCATTGCGGCGCTGTCCTACCGCCGCCGCCACGTCGCCTGGAGCGCCGGGTAATGGCATCGAGCGGGCCGTGGGTGATAAAAATCATCGAGGACGCTGCGGCATTTGACGCGCTCGAGTCGCCTTGGCGGGCGCTCGACGCACAATCCCACGTACGCCCCTTTCAACAGTTCGCATGGACGGCCGCGTGGCTACGCACGCT
>JAXDQN010000625.1:0-3407 GCA_034667865.1 Gammaproteobacteria bacterium | reverse complement strand
CCTTGTTGGATGAGAAAGGGCTCGATGACATCTTCGATGGTGCCGCGCTCCTCGCTCATGGCCGCCGCCAGGCTGTCGACACCCACCGGGCCGCCGTCAAATTTCTCGATAACCGTCAACAGCAGCTTGCGGTCCAACATGTCGAACCCTTGAGGGTCGACCTCCAGCATGTTGAGCGCGGCCAGCGCGACATCGCCGCTGATGATCCCGGCCGCTTTGACCTCGGCAAAATCCCGTACCCGGCGCAGCAGGCGATTGGCGATGCGCGGCGTGCCGCGCGAGCGCTCGGCGATGCGATCCGCGCCGTCGGCCTGTAAGTTCAATTTCAAGATCGAGGCGCTGCGCGTGACGATCTTGGTGAGGTCCGCCGTGCTATAGAACTCCAGGCGCTGCACGATGCCGAAACGGTCGCGCAGCGGCGAAGTCAGCAGTCCGGCGCGCGTCGTCGCCCCCACCAACGTGAAGGGCGGCAGATCCAGCTTGATCGAGCGCGCGCCGGGACCCTCGCCGATCATCAGGTCGAGCTGCGAGTCTTCCATCGCCGGATACAGCACCTCTTCCACCACGGCGCTTAACCGATGAATTTCATCGACGAACAGCACATCGCGCGGTTCCAGGTTGGTGAGCAGTGCCGCCAAATCGCCGGGACGCTCCAGCACCGGACCGGATGTTTGGCGCAGGTTCACCTGCAATTCGTTGGCAATGATGTTGGCCAGAGTGGTTTTGCCCAGCCCCGGCGGCCCGAATATCAACACATGGTCCAGCGCCTCACCGCGCATGCGCGCCGCCTGGATGAAGATATCCATCTGGGTTTTCACATTCTGCTGGCCCACATAATCTGCCAGGGTCTTGGGCCGCACGGCCCGATCGACGACTTCTTCGTCGCGGCCCGCGGAGGCTGTAATGACCCTATCTTGTTCGATGCCCATGAGCGCTAGGCCTTCACCGCGGACTTCAGGGCGCGACGAATGATCTCTGTGGTGGACAGTCCCGGTTCATCCGCGGACTTCAGCAGCCGCGTGATTTCCGGCGGCTTGTAGCCCAAGGCAAGCAGCGCACTGAAGGCCTCGCTCTGCGGCGAGGGAGTCGCGCCGGGATTCAGTGCATTTGCCACGCCTCCCGCGGCCGGCATCGACAGCTTTTGCACGCTATCGCGCATTTCGATGATGATGCGCTCGGCGGTCTTGCGGCCGATGCCGGGAATACGGGTCAGCATGGCCACATCCTCAGCCTCGATGATGCGCAAGAAATCCTCGACACTGGCGCCGGACAGCACCCCTAAGGCAATCTTGGGTCCCACGCCTGAAATTTTCAGCAAGCCGCGGAACAAGCGGCGTTCGCTGTCCGAGCCAAAGCCAAACAAGATATGCGCATCCTCGCGCACCACCAGATGCGTGAACAGCGCGACCGGCTCGCCCGCGGCAGGCAGCGCGTAAAAGGTCGACATCGGCGCTTCGAGTTCGTAGCCCACGCCGTTGACGTCGACCAGCAGCATCGGCGGTTGCTTCGCAGCCAGCCGCCCTTTCAGAAATCCGATCATCCGCCGCCGGCCCGCTGCAGGGAGGCGCGCACGCGGCCACGCAACGCATGGCATACAGCGGCCGCAAGTGCGTCGGCCGCGTCCGCGCTCACCGGGCCGTCGAGCTTGAGAATGCTGCGCATCATCATCTGCACCTGGCTTTTCTCCGCGTTGCCGGAACCGACCACGGCTTGCTTGATCTGCCGCGTCGCATATTCGTAGATGTCCGCATTCGACTCAACGGTGCCGCAGATCGCGGCGCCGCGCGCCTGACCCAACTTCAAGGCACTGTCGGGATTGCGATTGACGAAGACTCTTTCGATGGCGATCTCTTGGGGCTGGTACTGCGAGACGATGGTCTGCATGCAGCGGAAAATCTCGCACAGCCGCGCCGCAAAATCCGCCTGGCTGGTGCGGATCACCCCGCTGGCCACATAGGTGAGGCGCGTGCCGGTGGCGTCCAAAACGCCGAAGCCGGTGCGCTGCGATCCGGGATCGATACCGAGTACCCGGACGGTCGTGATCTTAAGTGTCATGCCCCTAGTATGATACCGGCAATACCTATGGAAACCACCGTAATCACCCGAACGGCGAGCGATCGGCTGCTCGCAGGCATCGGCCAGCTGCGCGAATTGGATTTGCCGCCGGACGGCGACGCGGCGCGAACCACAGCCTTCAGCGTGGCCGAAATCGTACGTACGCTGGACGCGGATGACGATGTGGTGCTGGCAGCCATGGTGCAGCCGCTGCTGGACGGAAAATTCATCGACCGGGAATGGACCGAAAAGCGCATCGGTGAAGAACCCGTACGTCTGGCACGGGCGTTGAGTCAGCTCGGGACTTTCGGCTTGCCGGCCGATTGGAGTCCGGAACGCGGCCTCGAGCCGGCGCAAGCCGAGTCCTTGAGAAAAATGCTGTTGGCGGTCATTGGCGATGTACGTCTGGTGGTGGTCAGGTTGGCGGAACAGGTGCAAAAAATGCGCTCCGCCAAAGGCGTGGGAGCCGCCCTGCAGCGCAAACTCGCCACCGAGACCCGCGAGGTGTATGCGCCGCTCGCCAACCGCCTCGGTGTGTGGCAGGTCAAATGGGAATTGGAAGATCTCGCCTTCCGCTATCTTGAACCGCAGCAATACAAGCAGATCGCGGCAGCGCTCAAGGTGCGTCGCTTGGAACGCGAGCTGTACATCGACGATCTGAAAGCGCTGCTGCAAGGTGAATTGCGCGCGGCCGGTGTGGAGGCACGCATCGATGGGCGGCCCAAGCACATCTTCAGCATCTGGCGGAAAATGCAGGCCAAGCATCTGGCGTTCGAGCAGCTGATGGACATCCGGGCGGCGCGCGTCTTGGTCAACACGGTCGCCGAGTGTTACGCCGCCCTAGGGGTGGTGCATTCGCTGTGGCAATTCATACCCGGCGAGTTCGACGATTACATCGCCACGCCGAAAGACAATCTGTACCGCTCGATCCATACGGCGGTGATCGGGCCCGGCGGCGAGCCGGTTGAAATCCAAATCCGCACGCACGAGATGCACGAGAACTCGGAACGCGGCGTCGCCGCGCACTGGCGCTACAAGGAAGGCGGACGCAGCGATCAGGCCTACGAGCGCAAGATCAACCAGCTGCGCTCCTTGCTCTCGCCCACCGAGGGCGCGGATAGCGTGCACGACTTCCTCGATCGCATGCGGGTGGACTTGTTCCACGATCGCGTCTATGTGGTGTCGCCCAAGGGTGAAATCGTCGATGTCCCGGTGGGCGGCACGCCGCTGGACTTTGCCTATCAGGTGCACACGGATCTCGGTCACCGCACCCGCGGCGCCAAGGTGAACGGCCGCATGGTCGGACTGGACCACCAGCTCAAAAACAGCGACACGGTGGAGATCATCACCGC
>JAXDQN010000624.1:0-6459 GCA_034667865.1 Gammaproteobacteria bacterium | reverse complement strand
CGGCAGATGGATGGCGGCGCCCGCCTCCGGCGCGCGGCTGCTGTACTCCAGCAGCTTGCTGACATCGACGCTCGACAAGCCAAGCAAAACATTCAGGCTTACGTCCGGAAAGAATTCGGCCCGCGCGGAATCCACATTGCGTTGCGCGGCTTCAACCCGCCAGCGGCTGGCGGTGATATCGGCGCGGCGTGCAATCAGATCAAGCGTCACCGTGTCGGGCAACTTCGCAGCAAGGCTCGGCAGGGTCTTGACCTGCAGCGCCGGCAGCTCGGCAATCGATTTGCCAACCAAGGCGGCCAGGATGACCACGCGCAGCCGTGCGGATCCCTCCAGCTGTGCGCTCTGTTCGCGAACCGCCGCTAACGAGATTCCCGTGCGATCGATGTTTTCCGGCGGCTCTAATTCGGCGCGCACTCGTTCCAGGGTAACCCGGCCCTCCTCCGCCACCGCGATTTCCTTTTCGCGCGACAGCGCCAAGCGGGTCTGATCGGCCTGCCAGCCAAAATAGGTGTCGGCGATCGAACCGGCCAGCAACAGCGCTGCGGCGCTGCGCTCCGCCTGCGCGGCATGCGCCTCATCCATCGCTGCTTCCACCGCATGACGCTGCTTGCCCCACCAGTCAAAAACGTATGTGGCCTGCACGCCGAGGTCAGACTGGTTGTACCAGCTAAAACCCAGCAACTGCGGCGGAAACAAGCCGTTGTCGCTCAAGCGCTGGCGGGTGATGTCCGCGTTCGCATCAAGGTGCGCGCCCGAGGCCGCCGCGGCCAAGCGCACCGATTGACGCGCCGAATCGAAGCGCGCGTGGGCGTTGATCAAGGTGGGCGAATTCGCCAATCCCATGGCGATCAATGCATCGAGGGTGGGGTCTTGATAGCGCGTCCACCATTGTTCGGCCGGCCACTCGCCGCCGCCGGCGAAATCCAGTCCCGCCAGTGGCGCGCTGGAACTGAGCTCGAGCGGCTGTTGTTTGGCGGGGAAGCCCGCGCATCCCACCAGCAGCGCCGTTGCAGTCACACCGGCCCAACGAATCACACTGTGCGCTCCGCGATGGCCGCGGGCGTTGCGCGCTCCAACTCAAACCCAAGGCGTTTCAGCAATCCCACCAGCTCGCGCTGGTCCGCTTCCGGGATACCCTGAAGCAACTCACGCAATGGCGCCCACAGCTTGGGCAACAAGTCGCGAACAAATGCTTCGCCGTGCGCTGTTATCCTCAAGACCAATTTGCGGCGGTCCTGTACGCTTAACACTCGGGTGATGAGACCGCGCTCGACCAACGCATCGCTGATGCGGGACATGTTGGCTGGACTCTGCGACGCTCGAACGCACAAGTCAGTGGGATGAGCGGCGCCATCCGGTTGCGAGAACAGCGTGGTGAGCACGCGGAACTCTGCTTCCACCAAACCGAAAGGCCGAATCTGCTGCTCGAACATGGCAGACATTTCACGGCCCACCTGCAAGATGAGTCGGCACATCAGCAGCCCGGTGGTAGGTACGTCCGGCATGCGTGTGGCAAGATTTTGGAGGTTGGCCTCCATGAGGTCGATTTGAGTGGAGAGGTTATTCATTTGCATACTAACTATTTTGTATATTATAGTTTAGCAAGCGAATATCAATTTTGTAAATATATCGGGCGGTAATGCCGCCCTATGCTCTGAATGAGGCTTGGTTCACAGTGACATTGACGCGGATCACCTTGGTTTTGGCCGCGGCATGCGTTGCCGCCTGTTCTCACAAAAGCCCGCCACCGCCCAAGCCCCCGGCCGAAGTGGCGGTGCTGACGCTGCAGGCTGCCCCGGTATCGTTGGTCACGGAGCTGCCCGGCCGCACCGTGGCGTTTCGGATTGCCGAAGTGCGCCCCCAGGTGAATGGAGTGATTCTGAAACGGCTGTTCACCGAAGGCAGCCAGGTCAAGGCTGGACAACAGCTCTACCAAATCGACCCGGCCCCGTTCGAGGCGAATTTGCAGAGCGCTCAGGCCTCGCTGGCGCGCGCCGAGGCCACGGCAACTTCTACGCGACTGCTGGCGCTGCGATACAAGCCGCTGGCCGACGCGCGCGCAGTCAGTCAACAGGACTACGACAACGCAGTGGCGGGCCAATACCAGGCCGCGGCCGACGTGGCCTCCGCCAAAGCGGCGGTTGAAACTGCGCGCATCAATCTGGCTTACACCAAGGTGCTGGCGCCTATCGGCGGGCACTCGGGCCGTTCCTCAGTCACCGAGGGCGCCTTGGTCGCCGCCAATCAGACCACCGCCTTGCTGGTGATCCAGCAACTGGATCCGATCTATGTCGATGTCACCCAAGCCAGCACCGTGCTGTTGCGGCTGCAGCGCGAGTTGGCGGCGGGCAAGCTGAAGAAAGCCGGCGAAGCGCAGGCCGAAACCAAACTGTTGTTGGAAGACGGCACGCCCTACGTTGAGCGCGGCAAATTGCAGTTCTCTGAAGTCACGGTCGACTCCGGCACCGGTTCCGTAACCCTGCGAGCGGTGTTTCCAAATCCGTTGAACACTCTGCTGCCCGGCATGTTCGTGCGCGAGCAACTCGAGGAAGGCGTGGATGAACGTGGCCTGCTGGTGCCGCAACGGGCTGTTGCTCGCAATCCACGCGGCGACGCAACCGTCACCGTGGTCGACGCCGAGAACAAGGCGATACCTCGGGTGATCAAGACCGAGCGGGCAAACGGCGATCAGTGGCTGGTGAGCGATGGCGTCTCACCCGGCGACAAAATCATCATGTTGGGGATTCAGGGCGTGCAACCGGGCGCGGTGGTGCATCCGCATGAGGTCACGCCGCAAGAGCTCAGTCCGCAAACCACCGCAGCCGCCGCGCCGCAGAAACAGTAGGGTCAGCGCGTGTCAGAGTTTTTCATCGAACGCCCGATATTCGCCTGGGTATTGGCCATCGTCGTCATGCTGGCAGGCGGATTGGCGATCAAGACCCTGCCCATCGCTCAATATCCCAGCATCGCCCCTCCCGCAATCGCGATCACCGTGACCTATCCCGGTGCTTCGGCCGAGACCGTGCAGAGTACGGTGGTCCAAGTCATCGAGCAGCAGCTCTCGGGAATCGATCATCTGCTGTATTTTTCGGCGGAGAGCGACAAAGACGGCAGCATGACCATCACCCTGTACTTCGAACAGGGTTCAAACGCCGACATTGCCCAAGTGCAGGTGCAAAACAAACTGCAATTGGCGACACCGTTGCTGCCGCCCGAAGTACAGTTGCAAGGCATTCGCGTGGCCAAATCCACCCGCAATTTCTTGCTGGTGGTGGGCTTCTACTCCGCCGACGACAAGTTATCCGCCGGGGACGTTGCCGACTTCATCGCATCCACCGTGCAGGATCAGATTGCGCGCACGCCGGGCGTGGGCGATTACCAGGTGTTCGGCTCCCAGTACGCCATGCGCATTTGGCTCGATCCGGCCAAGCTCAATAACTATTCCATGACGCCGGTGGATGTCAGCGCGGCCATTCAAGCGCAGAACGTGCAAATTGCCTCCGGCGAACTGGGCGGACTGCCCTCGGTGAAGGGCCAGCAATTGAATGCCACCATCATCGGTCCGTCGCGGCTGCAAACCACTGAGCAGTTCGGCGCGATTCTTCTGCGCGTCAACCCCGATGGCTCGCAGGTGCGCTTACGCGACGTGGCGCGCATCGATTTGGGCAGCGAGACCTATCAGTTCGCGAAGGTGCAATGGAACGGCCATCCCTCCTCCGGCATCGCGGTGAAGCTCGCCACCGGGGCCAACGCGCTGGACGCGGCCGATGCCGTGCGCGCCACCATGGAACGCCTCAAGCCTACTTTCCCGGCAGGCCTGCAGGTCATCTACCCCAACGACAGCACGCCTTTCATCCGCTTGTCGATCGAGGATGTGGTCAAGACGCTGTTCGAGGCGGTTGGCCTGGTGTTTCTGGTCATGCTGCTGTTTCTGCAGAACATCCGCGCCACCTTCATTCCCACCATCGCGGTGCCGGTGGTGCTGCTCGGCACTTTCGCCGTGCTCCAGGCTTTTGGCTATTCGATCAATGTGCTCACCATGTTTGCCATGGTATTGGCCATCGGTCTGCTGGTGGACGATGCCATCGTGGTGGTGGAAAACGTCGAGCGCGTCATGGATGAGGAAAAGCTCTCGCCCAAGGAAGCCACCCGCAAGTCCATGGGGCAGATCACCGGCGCCTTGGTCGGCATCGCGTTGGTGCTGTCGGCGGTGTTCCTGCCCATGGCCTTCTTCAGCGGCTCCACCGGCGTCATCTATCGCCAGTTCTCCATCACCATGGTTTCCGCGATGACGCTGTCCGTGTTGGTCGCGTTGATCTTCACGCCCGCGCTGTGCGCCACCATTCTCAAGCCGCGCAAGCATACGCAGGAGCGCAAAGGCTTTTTCGGCTGGTTCAACCGCAACTTCGAACGCAGCAACAAGAAATATGAAAGCGCGGTGGTGCACATGGTGCACCGTACCGGCCGCTATCTGCTGGTGTTTCTGCTGATCGTCGGAGTGATGGCCATCCTGTTTACGCGGGTGCCGCATTCCTTCCTGCCCGACGAGGACCAGGGCATGATGTTTGCGCAGGTCACATTGCCGCCCGGCGCCACGCAGGAGCGCACCGAACTGGCGCTGCGCCAGATGCGCGATTATTTTCTCAATGATGAGAAGCAAGCGGTGCTCGGCGTCTTCACGATTTCGGGCTTCAATTTCGCCGCGCGCGGCCAGGCCTCGGGATTGTGCTTCATCCGCATGCGCGACTGGAAAGATCGACCCGGCGCGCGTAATCGCGTGCAGGCCGTCGCCGCGCGCGCCAGCCAGTATTTTCGGCAAATAGCCGATGGCCAGGCTTTCGCCTTTGCCCCGCCCGCCGTGGCGGAACTCGGCACCGCCTCAGGCTTCGACATCGAGATATTGGATCGCACCAACCAAGGCCATGACAAACTCATGGCGGCGCGCGATCAGCTGTTGGGATTGGCGCGTAAAGATCCGCGGCTGGTGCAGGTGCGCGCCAACGGCCTAGACGACGAACCGCAATATCTTTTCAACATTGATTGGGAGAAGGCCAGCGCGCTGAGTTTGGGCATCGCCGACATCAACACAACGCTGTCGGCGGCGTGGGGTTCGCTGTACGTGGATGACTTCATCGATCGCGGCCGCGTGAAGAAAGTATTCATCCAAGGCGACGCGCCATCGCGCATGCTGCCGCAAGATCTAACCTCCTGGTACGTGCGTAATGCCAAGGGACAAATGGTGCCGTTCTCGGCATTTTCCGACGCGAAATGGGGCTTCGGCTCGCCGAAGCTGGAGCGTTTCAACGGCGTACCCTCGATCGAGATTCTCGGCGCGCCCGCAGCCGGCGTGAGCACCGGCGTCGCACTCGATGCCATGCAGCAGTACATGAAGCAGCTGCCCCCCGGTTTCGAACTGGCTTGGAGCGGTTTGTCCTTCGAGGAGCGGCTGTCCGGCTCTCAGGCCCCTGCGTTGTATGCCATTTCGCTGTTGGTGGTGTTTCTGTGCCTCGCCGCCCTGTACGAGAGTTGGTCGATTCCGGTGGCCGTGATGCTGGTGGTGCCGCTCGGCGTATTCGGCGCCATCGCGGCGACGCTGCTGCGCGGACTCAGCAATGACGTGTTTTTCCAAGTCGGATTGCTCACCACCGTGGGACTGTCCGCCAAGAACGCCATTTTGATCGTGGAGTTCGCCAAAGAGAATCACGACACCGGCATGCCCTTGATCGAGGCTACCGTGCATGCGGCGCGCCAGCGCTTACGGCCGATTCTGATGACCTCGCTGGCCTTCATGCTGGGCGTCATGCCGCTGGCTTTGTCGAGCGGCGCCGGATCCGGCGGACAGAATGCCATCGGCACCGGCGTGATCGGCGGCATGTTGTCGGCCACGATCCTGGCGATTTTCTTCGTGCCTGTGTTCTTCGTGGCCACACTCATGCTGGTCAAGGGCCCGAGCCCGCATCGCGAAACGGAAGCGACCGATGAGTAGGTCAAGCGGATGGCGCTGGATGTTGCCGGCCTTAGGCCTGATCGCCGGCTGCACGCTGGAGCCGCACTACCAGCGGCCGGCTGCGCCGATTACGCCGGATTGGCCGCAGGTGACCGCCGCGGACGCGGCGAACGATCAGCCCGCGCCTGCGAACGGTCCTGCCGCCGCCGACATCGGCTGGCGCGAGTTCTTCACGGATGCGCGCCTGCAAAAGCTGATCGAAGTCGCCCTGCAGCACAATCCGGATGCGCGCGTCGCCACACTCAACATCGCAGCCGCCCGCGCGCAGTACCACATCCAACGCGCCGATTTATTTCCGACGATCTCCGCCAGTGCGGTCGAGACGGTGGAGAAATTTCCTGCCGCGGTCGCGCCGATTGCCACCAGCAGCATCGGCACGGCCTCTGCAACGCCGCCCGCGAGCGGCTCGGGCCTGTTCCGGTTCTTCGATGTCGGCGTGGGATTCACCTCGT
>JAXDQN010000623.1:0-6860 GCA_034667865.1 Gammaproteobacteria bacterium | reverse complement strand
CCCACGCGCTCGGCGAATGCCACGCAAACCACGACGACCGCCAGGATGCCGATGCGCACCGAGGTCAACGACAGGGTGCGCTTGAAGCCGTACTCCAGAAATACACCGACCGCCCCCGCGACTGCGAGTCCGATCAAGGACGAGCGTGCCGAGGCCGCCAACACAAAGATACAGCAGGCAAACGCCGAACCCGCCATCACCAAGCGCTCCGACCACCTCCGCGTGACGATGGCTCGGCGCACCAGCAAAACACAGCAAGCGCCGAACACGTAGCCGACCAGATTCGGTGTCATTCCCAACGGCATAAATCGCTGCAATCCCTCACCGCCGCCCGAGGACAAAGCCGTCATCGCCTGTGAACGATCGAGTGCAACCACGGTCACGACGCTCAGCAGCGACACGACCGCGCCGATGTCGAGCAGCTGCGCCAACGTCAGGGCGCGCACAATGATCGAGATCGCGACGATGGTCAACAAAAATGCAACCGCCAGCGGCATCGCATCGGCCTCGCCGAAGATGCTGAGAACGACGTAAGCGACGCCCAACAAATACAGCACGAATTCGGACAGCGAAATCCGCACCGGACTTACCCGATTCATGAGCAGGGCGTAACCTGCGGCGCCCGCAAAGCACGCCAACGCGGCTACTTGCATCGCCGTGCCGGCGCTGGTGACGGAGAAGACCGCCACAAAGCAGGCCATTCCAACCAGTAGCTCAATCATGGGAGATGGCTCCTTGGAATACGTTTCATGAGCTTAGCATCTCGCTTGGCGGGATATTGACGCCCAAGTAGGCCGCTACGGCCGAACGCAAGCGTGATCCAAGGTCAACGCTCTCGGCGCCGCGGAGTTCCGAATGTATTGCCTCAGAAACACGCAGAAAGGCCGTTAAACGCTTGGGCGCACTGCTCGAGACGATGACGCGTTCCACCGCGGTGCCGAGGATGGTTGCGTTGAGCAACAAGCCACTCAAAAAGAGCGGATCGGCGCAACGCTTAGAGAGGCTCGGAAGCAGCGCGTCGATGCCTGCCTGCTTCACGGCAATTGAAAATTTTGCGAAATCCGCATTGCGCAGCAGTCCATGAATGATCAAGCTGCGTCCCGCAGGGTCGATCAGCGTTCCACGCCCTATTGCGAATTGTGCCACCGCGCCAAATGGCGGCAAATCTTCGAGCGCGGCATACGTGCCCACACCCAGACGCTGCACCTTGCCCTCTTTCACGAAGCCCTCGAGCGCTTCGGCCGCGGGCGCCTGCGGGTCAGACGGCGCAGGTTCGTGCAGCATCAGACAGTCCACCTGCTGGCAACGCAGTGCTTCGAGACTCCGTTCCAGGCTCGCCCGCATCGCCGGCGGATCGAAACTCCCAAAGGAGCGCGGCGCGCCGTTGTTGTCCCGCTGTCGTGCGCGACGTTTCAAGCGCCGCAGCGCAAAGTCGGGTAGTGCCGCCCGCAGGCTCGCCACTGCGAAAGATCGCGCTCGCGCTCGCCCAGTCATGGGCCGCGGGTACAACCCCACTTTGGTGCAGATCTGCACCGGCTGACCTGAGCCCTGCAAAACGCTGCCGAGAAGGCGCTCGGAATCGCCGCCGCCATAGTACGGCGCTGTATCGAAGTAGCGGATGCCGTTGTGGAGAGCCGCCTCCAGCAGCCGCCGCGAATTGGCCGAGTCCCATCCGCCCGCCAGGCGGCCGCAACCAAATCCCAGATGTTGCATGAGACCGCTCACGCGTTACCCTCGGCAAGCAACAGCCGCCGACCGAGGCGCCGAGCCAGCGCCATCGCGGTAAACGTGGGGTTGGCAAAACTCGACGTCGGAAAAACCGCGGCGCCTGCCACATACAGGTTGGAAGTGCCAAATACCCTGCAATCCTGATCGACCACGCCCTGCGCCGCGCTGTCCGCCATGCAGGCGCCGCCGCATTGGTGATAGGAATCGGATGCCGCCGCCAGCGCCGCAGGATCGCCGCTCTGCAACGCCGGCTCAGGCTTGAACTCCGCGGCGCATTGCGTGCGGAAAAACTCCTGCAGCTGCGAGATGAACAGCTTCAGGCTTTTGAGTTGCAGCGCCTCGTCGACCACCCAATGCAGGCGCGCCAGCGGGTCGCCAAACTTATCGGTCTTGACGCCGTCGAGCGATACGCGACTATTCCTGACGGGACGTTGCTCGCAATGGGCAATCACGGAGATCCCGCGGTCCGCGAGCGCAAGAATGCGCCGATGGCGCAGGTAACGCCACATGAGCGGGAACCAGACGTGGCTCAGCGCCGCCATGCGCTTGAGGGACTGCCAGGGTTTGTTTACCCGCGATCCGGTCAGCAGCGACTTGATCATTTGCTTCAGCATTTGGATGTCTTCAGCGATGGCTGAGTCGAATCGCACCGTACAGGCAAGGTTTAAACACTCCAGAGACCTCAAGACCTGGCCCTTCATCCTCACTTTGGGCTGGTACTTGTGACCGTCAATGACGGCGTTCTCGAATAAATTCGCAAATGACTTGCGATCCTTTAGTTCGATCTGGCCGATGGTCAAATCCAAATGATCCTGGAAGTAACGCCCGATATTGTCATTGGCCGCCCACGGCACGCTGGCATCTCGATAGGCCGACAGCAGCAACAGGCGGGAAATTTCAATGGTGCCACAGGCCAACACCACGTTTTTTGCCTGAAACACCAGCTCCTCGCCACGCGCGGAAATCGCCTTGACGCCACGAACTTCAGCCGAGCCGCTCACGACCAGAATCTGCCGCGCATGGCACTGGGGGACAACCCCCAACAGTTCATGGCCGGCCAATTCCTTGGCGAAGTAGCGGCCGAGGTGCGCCTCGCGCAGCCAGCGGGTAAAAAACATTTCACAGCCGGCAGCACTGTCGCCGACCGGCGCGTGCAGCTGCTTGAGCACGCTGTCGTCATCGAGATAACGAGCATCGAGCCCCAGCATCTCGGCGACTTCCACGTAGTACGGGGCTACGTCCTCGAATCGCAGCGGCCACCGGCACTCTGTCATGAACGGCCGCGTCTCGAAGTCGTAGGGCACGAACCGGGTCAATTGACCGCCCCACAACGTACTGGTGCCGCCGATGGTTCGAGCCCGACCGTGGAGCGCGCCGGCATGCGGCCGCCCCGTCAGCACGGCATCGTTCAAGTCTTTGGCGTCACCAGGGTCCTTGCCGCCGCTTTCGAGGACCAACACCTGCTTGCCGGCGCGGGCCAGGGAGACGGCCAGCACCAAGCCGACAGGACCCGCGCCGATGACTATCGTATGCCACTGCGTCGCGGCAGCGTCGGCCAGGTGCTCGCGCTCTATGAACATAGTCTTGTCAGCGAGCCGCGCAATACACCGATCAATGCTCGGTGATGACGCTGCCTATGACGTTGACGCCGCACTCCGTCAAATTCTTCACGGTGGATTGCAGCTGGCTTTGACGGGTGTGATGCTTGTGGGCAAGGACTATTGCCGCATCGGCGCGCGCCGCGACGATCTGTGCATCGGCATAGTCGGAAACCGAAGGCGTGTCCATGATGACGATGTCATGCTGTTCGGCGAACAGTTCCAACACCAGATCGAAAACCGGACGTCCCAGCAGCTCCTGCGGATTCGGCGGAGCCGCGCCTGCAGGCAATACGAACAGTCGCAGTTGTGGATGGATGCGCGTGACGTTCTTGCTGCCGGCGCGTCCGGTGAGCAGCGCGGAGAGGCCCAACGTATTGTTGAGATTGAACAATTGATGTTGGCGCGGATGGCGCAAGTCTGAATCGATCAGCAACGTGCGTTTGCCCATCTGCGCGTACACGGTGGCCAGGTTTGCGGCCAGCCAACTGCGCCCTTCGCCGCGGCCCGGACTGGTGACGGCGAGGATCTTGTGATCGCTCTGCCAGCGCAGGTTCAGTTGGCTGCGCAAGGCGCGCAGGGGCTCGATGATCTCGCTCTGCGGCATGTAGGCGGCAATCACGTCGTCAGTGACCCCGTGATCACCATGGCGCAGCAGCACGGGATAGTTAAACTGCTGCGATATCGCCATGTCGATGTCTGCTTGAGCGAGCAAACCCAATTTCAGCGCCGCGTCGCCGAACCGCAACGAATTGCCGGAGGCGAAACGCTGAATCTCTTCAGCCTCCGATGCATTCAGCCGTCCTTGCTCGACTAAGATCGCTCCAATTGCCCGTCCTCGGTCGCGTACTGGTTCAGCTAGTTTTTCCGTGCCCGAACTAATTTTCGGTATGTCCATGGTTTTCTTCGTTGCCATACGTAGCTATTTTTTTATGTTCCTGCGAGGCGCGTGGCCAATGATCTGCTCTTCGAACGCGTCGAAGAATCCGGCTTGATGCTGCCGATTCGGCCCAGCACCGGAACACCTACGATGTTGACCAGATCGGACTCGTCACGCAGGCGCTTGTTGAACATTTCCAGCATCAAAATCGTGCCGATTCCCATCACTATCCCTAGAAACAGGCCGGCCGCCACGAAAATCATTACTTTCGGGCTGGACGGATCCAACGGAACCGCTGCCGGCGACAACAGCACCACATTGGTCTGTTGGGCTTGGCTCTCCAAGTTGCTGACCGCCATACGCTGGCTGACGGCATCCAGATCGCGCTGCGCAGCGGTGACATCGCCCGCGAGGATCGCGGCCTGATCATGCGCGGCCTTCAATTCCATGACGCGCTTCTTCTGCGCTTCGACCGCTGCTTTGACATCGCTCTCGCGGCGCATATTGACCTGCGTCGTACTGCCCAACGAGGCAACGATCTTTTGCGTTTCCGCAGCGAGACGCCCCCGTAGGCTCACGACTTCGGCCTCGGCCGCCTGATAGTCCGGATGATTTTTGCCGAGCCTTCCCGCGGTTTCCGTGCGTTTGGCTTCGGCCTGCGTCAAGGCATCCTTGAGGCTGGCAATCAGCGGGCTCTGCAGCACTTCGGGCAGAAACTCATTGCCCGCCTCGTTCACCTGTCGCTGACGCGATTGCGAGTCTTGGCGCTGGCCCTGAATGGTGGTCAACTGCGTGTTCAATTCCGTCAATCGCGCATTCTCGACATCGAGCTTTTCGTCGGTGGCGACGATGCCCGACGCATTTTGAAAATCCGTGAGGTGATTTTGTTTCTTTTCCAAATCGGCACGCAGTGCCGCAGAGCGCTCGTTGAACCAACTTGCGTATTGACGGGCCGGCTCCACCTTCAGTTCGATGTTCGTGTCGATCGCCGTGCGCGCGAAGCTGTTGGCGATCGCAGCCGCCATTTGCGGATCGGTCCACTTCACGGTGATTTCGATCACGTTGGTTTGGCGCGTGGCGCTGGCGTTGACCGGCGGCGCCGCGAGAACTTTCTTGCCTTTCAGCAGATATTGCGCCAGCCATTGATCAAAGTTGCCCTGGCCATTGGTTTTATCGTGCCAGGCCTGCTGAAACGCCGGCATCTTATCGAGCCCGACATCCTTCGCGACTCGGGTGGCGACCCGCTCACTGGTGATCACATCGGATTGCGTATTGATGTAGCTCGCCATCACCACTTCGGGCAAGCCGGCGCCGCCGGACACCGGATCGACCTTTGCATCCACCACAATGGAGGCAACCGCTGTGTACTTATTGTGCATCGCCAAAGGCAATGCCGACACCGCAACGAAGACTGCCGCAAAAATCAATGCGGCGAGCCGCCAACGGGCTCGCAGAATGGTCAAAAATTGCTGGATACTCATGCTTGCTCACTCGCCTGCGAATACTGCATCAGAACAAACTTTCCTTCACGTAGATCACGTCCTGATCGCGCACGTCATCGTCCATCGATACGCTCTCCTCCTTGACCTTGCCGCCGGCATCGCGACGATGCCGCACGATGCCGCGGCTCGTGCCCTTGCCCGTGACCCCGCCGCCAGAGGCTAGCGCTTGCATCACCGTCATGCCGCGTTCCAAGCGCACTTGGCCGGGCCTTTGTACTTGACCATATATATAGAACTGCGGCGCGCGACCCACGAACACCGTATCACCGCCCGCTAACAGGATGTCATCCGCATTGTTATTGGCCCCGAGGGACATGGCAACGATGTCGATTTCGCGGCGGAAAACCTTGCCGCCGCGCATGCCGCTCACCACGACCGTATCGGCCCCCGTCGCGGAGATGCCGCCCGCTATCGCCAACATGCCGGACAGGTGGCCGCCGGCTGCTTCGAGCGAATAGCGGCCTGCCGTCTTCACTTCGCCGATGACCGAGACCAGCCCGCTGAACGCCTGGGTCAACAAAATGTTGACCTGCGGGTTCAGCACAAACCCGCCCTCCTTCAGCAACTCGGCGATTTTTCGTTCCGCGGCCGGCAGCGTCAATCCACCCAGCGCGACTGAACCGATCAATGGATAGCTCAAGCTGCCCGTTTCCGACACCCTCCCATCCAAACTCAGGTCAGGATTCTTGAACACCGAGATGCGCAGAATGTCGCCGGGGCCGATGAGGTACTGCTGCTGCGCCTGCTGCGCCGAGGCGTGCTGGCCCGCAAACAGGAAGACAATTCCGAGCGCCAGTGCGGCGACTAGAGCCGATGCACGCCCGATGGCGAGAGCGATCTTGACCGAATAAAGTCGAGGGAACGACAAACCTTTTCTCCTGAAACCGACCACAGGGTCGGCCACGCAATGCGCCGTCGAAGGGATTGCTGCCTGATTATTACTGTTGTTCATCCTGGTCCGCGAGTGAATTAGTGCAACTTAATGAATGCGCACAAGGATACCCGGCTCGAGCCTCACGGCGGACTCGCAGTGACGCTCGATGGCGCCTTCGGCACGTCCTGGCCCGACCACGCACTGAAGTAATGCAGGGACATTTTGTAAGGCTTGTTCGCGCCGTGATTCTGGCTGTTCATCAATAAATAGTAGTGATG
>JAXDQN010000622.1:0-5428 GCA_034667865.1 Gammaproteobacteria bacterium | reverse complement strand
GATGTCGGAGTTCAAGTGCGGTAGAGGACATGAAGCTAATTCATTCCCGCCATTAGAATAATGAGATTGAGTCAAAGCCTAGGCTCTTGCATGCTCAATGTCGAGCCAGTGTCTTTGCGAGGTCGCGATGTCCAACCCTGTGGTGTCTTTCGAGTTTTTCCCGCCCGGCGACGATTCGATGGCGCAACAATTATGGTCGGCAATTCAACGACTTGCACCACTCGAGCCGCGGTTCGTATCGGTTACCTACGGTGCCGATGGCTCGACCCGTACCCGTACCCACGAGTGTGTGTTGCGCATTTTGCGCGAGACCCGGCTGCGCGTAGCGCCTCATCTGACTTGTGTGGCCGCTTCCCGCGATGACGTACTGGGTGTCGCGCAGGAATACTGGCGGCAGGGCGTTCGGGATCTGGTGGCGCTGCGAGGCGATGCGCCGGCCGGCAATGTGGCCGCCGACGGGCGCTACCGTCCGCATCCCGAGGGCTTTGCCTACGCTTCCGATCTGGTTGGTGGACTCAAGCAGGTCGGCCAATTCGATCTATCGGTAGCGGCTTATCCGGAAGGGCATCCTGAAACCGGCAGTGTCGAGGCCGATCTCGACAACCTGCAGCGAAAGATCGATGCGGGG
Organism: Gammaproteobacteria bacterium; assembly: GCA_034667865.1. Lineage (GTDB taxonomy): Bacteria > Pseudomonadota > Gammaproteobacteria > Steroidobacterales > Steroidobacteraceae > Bog-1198. Next base: position 4,800 of record JAXDQN010000622.1, on the reverse strand, counting down.
GCGAGTCGCGCCATTACGCAATTCGTATTCGATTCGGATTTCTTTCTGCGCTACCGCGATCAGTGCGCGGCGCGCGGTATTCGCGCCAGCATCGTGCCCGGCATTTTGCCCATCACCCGCTTCCCGCAGCTGGTGAAAGTGGCGAAGCGCTGCGGCGCTTCGGTGCCTGATTGGCTGCACACCCGCTTCGCGGGATTGGACGATGATCCGGAGACGCGTCGCATGATTGCGGCCAACGTCGCCATCGAGCAGGTGCAATACCTGCGTCGTCATGGGGTCGATGAGTTTCATTTCTACACGCTGAACCGCGCCGAACTCACTTACGCCATTTGCCACGCGTTGGGCTTAAGACCCCGGTTGAACGAAGCGCAAGTGGCCTGATGCCTGCAGGTCGCGCGAACGCCGGGGAATTTGCGGCGCTGCTTGAGCAGCGGCTGGTGATTTTCGATGGTGCCATGGGCACCATGATTCAGCGTCATCGGCTGTCCGAGGCGCAGTTTCGCGGCACCGCCTATGCGGACTGGCGCCGCGATCTGCGCGGCAACAACGATCTGCTTTCGGTCACTCAGCCAGAAATCATCGCTGAGATTCACCGTGCCTACTTCGATGCCGGCGCCGATGTCATCTCCACCAATACGTTCAATTCCACTGCTGTATCGCAGGCCGACTACGGCATGGAAGCGATCGTCTATGCAATCAACCTCGCCGCGGCGCGGCTGGCCCGCCAGGTTGCCGACGAAGTATCGTCAAGCAGCGGCAGTCGGCGCTTCGTTGCCGGTGCGCTCGGACCCACCAGCCGTACCGCATCGCTGTCGCCCGACGTCAACGATCCCGGCTTCCGCAACATCAGTTACGACGAATTGGTGAGCTGCTATACGGAAGCGACGCGCGCGCTGATCGAAGGCGGCGTCGACATGATCCTGATCGAAACCATATTCGATACCTTGAACGCGAAAGCGGCGCTGTTCGCGGTGCGCGCAGTGTTCGACGAAGTGGGCTTCGAATTGCCCATCATCGTGTCAGGTACGATCACCGACGCCTCAGGCCGCACATTGTCGGGCCAGACCACCGAGGCGTTTTGGAATTCCATCCGCCACGCCAAGCCCTTGGTGGTTGGACTCAATTGTGCGCTGGGCGGCAAACAGCTGCGGCCGTACATCGAGGAACTCGCGCGCATCGCCGACACCTACGTGTGCGCTTATCCAAATGCCGGGCTGCCCAATGCCTTCGGCGAATACGACGAGACTGCCGCAGAAACCGCGGAGATCCTGCGCGAATTCACGGCCAGCGGCTTTCTCAACATGCTCGGCGGATGCTGCGGCACCACCCCCGAACATATTCACGCCATCAAGAATGCGGTCGGGGGCATGCAGCCGCGGCCGGTGCCGGAAATTGCGCCGGCCTGCCGCTTGAGCGGTCTCGAGCCGCTGACCATCGATGCGAGCAGCTTGTTCGTCAACGTCGGCGAGCGCACCAACGTCACCGGGTCGGCGAAGTTTCGCAAGTTGATCGAAGCCGGAGATTACGCCGCGGCCGTCGATGTGGCGCGTCAACAAGTTGCCAACGGCGCGCAGATCATTGATGTGAACATGGACGAAGGCATGCTGGATTCACAGGCCGCGATGGCGCGGTTCTTGAGCATGATTGCCGGCGAACCGGACATCGCGCGGGTCCCGGTGATGATCGATTCGTCCAAATGGTCGGTGATCGAAGCGGGTTTGAAGTGTGTGCAGGGCAAAGGCATCGTCAATTCCATCAGTCTGAAGGAAGGCGAGGAAAGCTTCCTGGCACAGGCGCGCAAGATCATGCGTTACGGGGCTGCCGTGGTGGTCATGGCCTTCGATGAGAAAGGTCAGGCCGACAGCATCGATCGCAAGGTCAGCATCTGTCAGCGCGCCTACCGGCTGCTGACCCACGCAGGCTTTCCGCCGGAAGACATCATTTTCGATCCGAACATCTTTGCCGTGGCAACCGGCATCGAGGAACACAATCGCTACGGCCTGGATTTCATCGAGGCGACTGCGGCCATCAAGCGCAGCATGCCGGCCGTGAGCATCAGCGGCGGCGTCAGCAACGTGTCGTTTTCCTTCCGCGGCAATGAGCCGGTTCGCGAAGCCATGCACTCGGTGTTTCTGTATCACGCCATTCGCGCCGGCCTCACCATGGGCATCGTCAATGCCGGGCAGCTGGCCATTTACGAGGATATCCCGGCGGATCTGCGCGAGCGGGTCGAGGATGTGATTTTGGCGCGCCGTGCCGATGCGACCGAACGCCTGCTGGAGATTGCCGAGCAGTTCAAGGGCGGCGGCGCCGGGCCCAAGCGCGGCGATGATTTGGAATGGCGCAAACTCCCCGTGGCGGAGCGTCTGCAGCACGCGCTGATCAAAGGGCTGGATGAGTTCGTGTTGGACGACACCGAGGAGGCGCGCTTGAGCGCCAAGCGGCCGCTGGATGTGATCGAAGGTCCGCTGATGGACGGCATGAACGTGGTGGGCGATTTGTTCGGCGCCGGCAAAATGTTTCTGCCGCAGGTGGTGAAATCCGCCCGCGTGATGAAGAAAGCCGTGTCGGTGCTGATTCCCTATATCGAGAAGGAAAAGTCCGGCGCCGCGCGCTCCAACGGCAAGGTGGTCATGGCCACCGTGAAAGGCGATGTGCACGACATCGGCAAGAACATCGTCGGTGTGGTTCTGCAATGTAATAATTTTGAAGTCGTGGATCTGGGCGTGATGGTGTCCTGCGAGAAGATTCTCGAAGCCGCCACGCGCGAGGGTGCGAATCTCATCGGCCTTTCGGGCCTGATCACGCCGTCGCTCGATGAAATGGTGCATGTCGCCAAGGAAATGCAGCGTTTGGGCTATAAACAGCCGCTGCTCATCGGCGGCGCGACGACCTCGCCGGCGCACACGGCCGTGAAGATCGATCCACAATACGCTGGCGCCGTCGTCTATGTGAAGGATGCCTCGCGCTCGGTGGGCGTGTGCCAGCAGTTGGTGACCTTGAGCACGCGCGATGCGTATGTGTCGAACATCAAGGCGGAAAATGAGGTGCGCCGCGAGCAGCACCGCAACAAGAGCGCCAAGGCGCCGCAGCTGTCGCTGCAGCAGGCGCGCGCCAAGAAATTGAAAATCGATTGGGCCGCCTATACTCCGCCCGTGCCGAGCTTTCTCGGTGTGCGCTCGTTCGACAGCTATCCACTCGAGGAGCTGGTGCCCTACATCGATTGGATGCCGTTTTTCAACGCCTGGGAATTTGCCGGTAAATTTCCCGACATACTCACCGACGCCGTCATTGGCGAGGCTGCCAGCAATCTGTATGCCGATGCGCAACAGATGCTCGACAGGCTGGTCAAGGAGAAATGGCTGCAGGCGCGCGCCGCGGTCGGATTCTTCCCGGCCAACAGCAGCGGTGACGATGACATCGAGGTGTATGCGGACGAGTCGCGCGCGGCGGTTGCACATCGCCTGCACCATCTGCGGCAACAGAAATCCACACCGCAGAATCAGGCGCAATCGTGCCTGGCGGACTTCATTGCTCCGGCCTCGTCGGGGCGGGCCGACTACATCGGCGCCTTCGCGGTGACGGCGGGCATCGGCATCGATGCGCACGTGGCGCGATTCGAGGCCGCGCACGATGACTACAGCAGCATCATGCTCAAGGCGCTGGCGGATCGCTTGGCGGAGGCGCTGGCCGAATGCATGCACGAGCGCGTGCGGCGCGAGCTGTGGGGCTATGCGCCGAACGAGCATTTGGACGGAGAGGCATTGATCCGCGAGGAATATCAGGGGATTCGTCCCGCGCCGGGTTATCCTGCCTGTCCCGAGCACACGGAGAAGGCCACGCTTTGGCAGCTTTTGGACGCCAATCACAGCGCCGGCATACGTTTGACGGAATCCTTTGCGATGTTTCCCACGGCGGCCGTCAGTGGGTTTTATTTTTCGCACCGACAAGCGCATTATTTCGGTGTGGGGAAAATCGATAAGGATCAGGTGGTCAGTTATGCGCAGCGCAAGGGATTTACGTTGAGCGAAGCGGAGCGTTGGCTGGCGCCGAATCTGGGTTATGACCCAGATCAGGCGGATGCAGCCGATGCCGCCTAACCAAAATCGCACCGCCTTCGTCACCGGCGGCACAGGCTTCGTCGGTCTGAACCTCGTCAAGGAGCTGATGATTCGGGGCTGGGATGTGACCGCCCTGCACCGGCCCTCGTCCGACTTGAAGTTCTTGAAGCGCTTCCGCCCCAAATTGGTGGTGGGGGCCCTTACCGACGGCGATTCGCTGCTGCGCGCTATTCCGCAGGGCACCGACACGGTTTTTCACGTGGCCGGCAATACCAGCATGTGGCGCGGCGGCGATGCCGAGCAAACCCGCGACAATGTCGATGGCACGCGCAATATGGTCGAAGCGTCGCTCGCCAAAGGCGTGCGGCGTCTCATCGTCACCTCGTCCATCTCTGCCTATGGACCGGTCGCCGGTGAGATCACTGAGGAGACGCCCAGTGCGGCAGCGAATTCGCCGGTCAACTACCAGAAGAGCAAGTGGCAGGCGCAGGAAGTGGCACGCGCCGCGGTAAGCCGCGGACTGGAAGTGGTCATCATGCAGCCGGGCGCCATCATGGGTCCCTATGATGTGGGCACTTGGTCGCGTGTGTTTCTGATGGTGCGGGATGGCAAGCTCCCCGGCGTGCCGAAATCAGGACTGACATTCACGCACGTACGCGAGGTGGTGGCGGCGCATATTGCCGGTGCGACCAAGGGTGAAAACGGCGGCCAATATTTGTTGGGCGGCGAAAACAAGACC
>JAXDQN010000621.1:0-6349 GCA_034667865.1 Gammaproteobacteria bacterium | reverse complement strand
TGGCGCGGTCGCTTTTCTGCGATTTAGCTTTCGCCCATCAAATGCCACCACAAGAAAGCGTAGGTGTCGGCCGCCTCACGGTCCTGCTGCGCGCGAGTGGAGCCGACGCCATGCCCCGCATCGTAGTCGACGCGCAGCAGAATGGGCTTGCCAGAGCTGCTCGCGGCTTGCAGGCGCGCGGTCATTTTGGCGACATGAAACGGCGCGACGCGTGGGTCGGTCACGCCGGTGGTGAGCAGTACGGCCGGATAGGGCGTGCCGTCCTTCACCGACTGGTAGCTGTCGATGGACTTGAGCGCTTTGTATCCGGCAGGATCGCTGATCGCGCCCCACTCGGGTTCTTCTCCATAGCCGTCCTGTTCGACTACATAGCGCAGAGGGTTGGACCAGCCGACACCGTCGATGACGGCGGCGAATAGATCGGGTCGCTCGGTAAGCGCGCGACCCACGGTGATGCCGCCGGCGGAGCGGCCGCCGATGGCCAGATGCGGCTTCGAAGTGTACTTCTTTGAGATCAGCTCTTCGCAGACCGCGATGAGGTCGCGCCAAGTGTTCGGCTTGTTAGCGAGCTGCCCGGCCTTGTGCCAATCACGGCCATATTCGCCACCGCCACGGACGGTGGCATAGCCGACGATGGCGCCGGCATCGGCCAAGGCGAGCGTGCGGCCGGCAAAGGTGGGCGTGTAGCCCGGGATGCCGTAGGAACCGTAGGCGGAAATCCAGGTGGGATTGCTGCCGTCGAGCTTGATGCCTTTGCGGTAAATCAGATCGTAGGGAATCTTTGCGCCATCCTTCGCGATGGCAAAGAAGCGCTTGGATTCATAGGCGCTGACGTCGATGTTGGGCTTGGGATTGAGGCCGGTATCGGTGAGCTTGCCGCTGGTATCGAGCGAGTAGATGGCGGCGGGGTTGAGCCAGCCTTGGAAGGACAGCAGTGCGCCCTCTTCATTGTGCGCGGTGAATACGCCGCCGAGGGTGCCGTCGAAGGGCAGCGCGATATCGCTGAGTTGACCCTTGTCGCTGAAGCGCCGCAGGCGGCCGATGCCGCCATCCATGAGGGTGATGTACAGGCCGTCTTTGGCGCGCGTGGTGCCTTCGATGACCATATCGCCTTGCGGCACGATTTCGGTGGCGGTAGCGAGATTGGGTGCCGTGGCCGACGTCTTGACGAGCCGGCCGCGAGAAAAGCCGTGGTTGTGCAGCAGGATTAAATCATCACCGTGCAAGTCGTAGTCGGTGACTTCGTCCTCGAAGGTGGTGACCTGAGTCCAGTGCGCCTTACCGGTCAGGACATCTTGGAGCGGCGCGATATAGCTGCGCGATTCGGGCCGCACATCGGAGAGGATGAGCATCGCAAACTTCGAACCCGGAAAGGTGGCGATGGTAGGGCCTTGAATCTTGTCGTAGTCGATGCCGGCGACCAGGCCGCGTTTCATAAGAATCGGGTCGCTGTTTGGATCCGTGCCTAAACGATGGAAGCGCGCTTGACTGTCAAGATAGCGCTCCGGCGTGGCGACCTTGCCGGTGAGTTGGTTGTAGAAGAAACCGCTGGCATCATCGAGCCATTGCGGATTGGCGCCCTCGGTGTTGGGGATGCGGTCCGGCAGGTCTTTGCCGTCGGCGACGTTGAGTACATGCAGCAGCGAGTCCTCGCTGCCGTCCCTCGACAGACCGTAGACCACGTACTTGCCGTCTGGCGAGGCGCGCCACCAGTCCAGCGACATGTGGCTGGTTTTAGTGCTGATGAGTGTCGGATCCACGAGGACGCGGGCTTCGCCGCTCTGGCTGTGGCGAACGAACAGCTTGGAATTGTCGGCGCCGAGCGGGCGCTGTTGGTAGAAAGTCAGGCCGCCGGCGCGTTGAATGCGGCCAGTGCTGACGGTATCGCCGGAGAGTTGTTCGATGCGCTTCAGCAGCGCGGGCCGCGTGGATAGGGCATCGATCACGCTGCGGGTGTGCTGGTTCTGGCCTTTCAAGAACGGCAGCCAGTCGGGATCTTTGGCGTTCTCCATCCAACGATAGGGATCGCTGATGGTCTCGCCGAAATAGGTATCGCGCACGATGTCGATGCGCGCCACGGGTGGTGCGGCGGCCTTTGCCCCGGCAGAGGCGGTTGCGGCCCAGACCGAGTTCGTCAGCAAGCTCATGGAGAAGGCGCCGGCGCTACCGGCAATGAATTCGCGGCGGTCGAATCTCGTGGTCATGAGGTCCTCTTCATTTGTAACTGACACTGTGCAATGGCAACGTGCTGAGCAGTTCCGCAGCCCCGTTCCACGATACTTGGATGCCGATGCAGAACAACAGGAACTCCGACAGCCGCACCACAATGGTGGTGCCGGTGACGCCGATCAGTTGCGCAAGTCTGGGCGAGTTGCGATAGAACACATAAATGAGCAGCGCCAGCAGCGCGGTGGCGGCGAGCGTCTCAATGAAGAACTCGAGCAGCGGTGCGTGAAAACCGGTGGGGCGGCCGGCGCCCAAGGAAATGGCGACCGAAATAGTCCCAGGGCCGGTGGTGAGCGGCATGGTGAGCGGATAGAACGCGAGACGGCTGGGCGAGACGTCAATGGTGCGCGGGTTCGGGGTCTCGTTACGGCGCTGCTCCGTGGCATCAGGGGCATTGAGCATGCGCCAGCCGGAAGCGGCGACGATGATGCCGCCGGCGACGCGCAGCACGGGAATCGACACGCCGAAAAAACCCAGCACGTAGGCGCCGACATACAGCGAGATCGCGACGATGCAGAAGGCATAAATGGAAATCCAGCGCGCCACCGCAGAGCGCACCACAGGATCGAGCTCGCGGGTGGCGCCGAAGAAAATAAAGGCGCCGGACAACGGGTTGACGATGGAGAACAGCGCAGTGAGCGCCAGCAGGAATGTGGTCAGTTCCAGACGCATGGGCGGCGCATTCTAGCCGATTGAGGTGTCGGTGGGTCGCGCGGTGCGCTGCTTGACTGCAAGTGCGGCACCGGCCAGAGCAGCAAGCAGCTTCAAAGATACGGTCAGCGCGAGGCTTAAGTTAAAGAAGTGTTCAAAGGCGACGCTGGCGCCATCCAGCAAGACATAGAAGAAAACCAGCGCGAGGGCGAACAGGTAGGCGGGCCGTTGTGGACGTTGGCGCGCGGCGAGCCAGGCAGCGAGAAAGATCAGGGTAGTGCCGATGATGCGCGTGGATAAGCGGGCGATCGGCACGCCGGCCGTTTCGTAGAACGATTGCGGCCTGCCGGGATGCCAAAAGCGACCCCACGCATAGACGACGGCTACGGCGAGAACCACGTCGATGACGAGTATCACGAAGGCCAGTCCGGCCGCACGCAAGTATTCCATCGCTTTCATGATTTAGATGGCGGCGAGTACGGCCTTGATCAGGGGTTGGGGCGAGTAGCCGGTATCGGAAGGCGTCAGCCCCAGGCGCACGATGACCAGCTGGCGTGAAGGGATGACTGCCATGGTTTGGCCATCGTGACCGGAGAGATAAAAAGTGTCGGCGGGTAGGCCGACGGCATCCGTGGCCGTGAACAACCAGGTCTGGCCCATGCCGTACTCGCCGCCGGAGGCTTTGACCGGTGTGGTCATCATGGCGACGTAGCCTTCGGGTAGTAGACGCTGACCGTTCCAGACGCCGTCTTGCACCAGAAATTGTCCGTAGCGGGCCCAGTCACGCGCGGTGGCATACATATAAGAGGAGCCGACCAGGGTGCCGTGCTCATCGGCTTCCATGGTGGCGCTGTGCATGCTCAAGGGTTTGAACAGACGTTGCAACGCAAAGTCGGCGGAGCTGACGCCCGCTGCGTCCTGCATGATGCGCGAGAGCAGCACGGCGGTGCCGCTGGAGTAACTCCAGGCTTCGCCAATCGGGTGATCGAGCGGTTGGTCGTGGGCGAAGGCAGCCATGTCGGGGCGCAGGTACAACATGCTGGTGACATCGGAGACTGCGCCATAGGATTCGTTGAAATGCAGGCCGCTCGACATGGCGAGCAGATCCGCAACGCGAATCTTCGCGCGCGGATCGCCGGCGGGCCAGAAGCCGGCTTGATCGAGCGCGAGCTTGCCGTCCTTGACCAGCATGCCGATGAGGCCGGCCATGACGGTCTTCGACATGGACCAGCCCAGCAGCGGCGTCTTCGCAGAGAAGCCTGCGCCGTAGCGTTCGGCGGTGATGCGTCCATGATCGACCACCAGCACGGCGCGCATGCCGGGACCGATCAGTTTGTCATCGGCGAGGGCGTGCTCGATTTGCGCATTGGCGGCGGCGCCTTCGCCTTCGGGCCAGAGTTGCGCGGTGAGGGCCTCGGGCACTGCGGGGGTCGGAATCTTGGCTGTGGACCCGGACACTGCGGCTTTGGTGAAGCTCAAATCACCGTCGGGCACCACGGTGCAGCCTAAGTCCGGGCGCGCGACGGCGAGACCTTTGCCGATGAAGCCGAAAAATCCGGCGCGCACCACATCCGTGTTGCGATCCACCGAGACTTTCAGGTAGCGCATGATGGCAATGCCCGGCGCTTGCACATCGTCGCGCAATACTTCCTCCGGATCCCTGCCGGCCAGAAATACATTGGAGCAGACGATTTTCGCGGCGTAGTTGGCGCCGATGCGCAGCAGTTCGGGCGGCTTCAGCCACAGTATCAACACCACGATGAGCAGCAGAGACAGCAGGGACCCCAGAACGATTTTGATTGTTTTCATTGGCGAAACCTTGCGAGCCTCCGCGTGTCGAGTACCATCCAGCCATAATACCGTTAACTGAAAACGCGGGATCAGGGGTTGAAGCATTCATGAGAAGAATTAATCGCAGAGGCATTTTCTGTGCAGCTTTGGCGGCTTTCACGATGGTAGCGGCGGCTGCGGCGGCCAGTCCAGTCGACCAGATCGTGGACGATTTCATGTACGGCAGCCTCGCTCTGGCGCCGACCAATGCCACGCAGGCCGGCTACCACCGCCATCACGGCCTCATACTCGATGACTTGCTGGATGACTTCAGCCCGAAAGGTATCCAGGCGCAGCGCCATTTGAACCAGCAGATCGCCTCACGCATTGCCCAGCTGAACCCGGCGACCTTGGACGCCGAGCAGCGCGCCGATATTCAGGTGCTGCAAAGCGCAATCGGCAATGCGCAGCTGGATTTGGAGGAAATCCAGGGGTGGCGCCACAACCCGACGATTTACGTGGAGTTGGTAGGCAATGCGCTGTACTCGCCCTATGTGTTGCATTACGCGCCGGCGGCGGAGCGCTACGGGCACATCATCAATCGGCTGAAAAAGGTGCCGGAGTTGATTCAGCAAGCCGAGGTGGCATTGCTGGATTCGCCGCAGGACTGGAATCGGGTGGCGCGCGAGGAGAATGACGGCAATGTCGAGCTTATCGAAGGCCCATTGCGCAACGATTGTCCGGCGGCTCTGCGCCGCGACTACGAGACGGCGGCGGCCGGTGCGGTCGCGGCGCTCAAGGGCTTCAATGGCTGGCTGGAAAAAACCCTGGCGGCGAAGACCAGCGACTGGCGGTTGGGCAAGGATTTGTATGCCAAGAAATTTCGCTTCTCGCTGGTGACCGGCAAGTCGCCGGAGCAATTGCTGCAAGAAGCGGAGCAGGATTTGGCGGTGACGCGGCAGGAAATGGCGAAGCTGGCAGCGCCAAAAAGCGTGGAACAGGCGCTGGCCGAAGTCGCCTCGTCGCACGCGACACCGGACACGTACATGGCAGAGGCCAAGCGCACCTTGGTGAGCGCGACCGCCTTCGTCAAGGCGAAGGATTTATTGACGCTGCCAACCAATGGCAATTTGCAGGTGATCGATACCCCTGTGTTCATGCGCGGCACCTACGGCGTCGGCGGGTTCAATCCGGCGCCGGCGCTGGAGCCGAACCTCGGGGCTTTCTACTGGGTGACGCCGATCTCCAGTTCCTGGCCGCAGAGCCGCATCGATTCGAAACTGCGCGAGTACAACAATTCTGGTCTGGAACATTTGACGGTGCACGAGGCGATGCCGGGACACTACGTGCAGGGAGAGATTGCGAATGGGATTCAGCCGAAGTCGCGCCGCTTGCTGCGTAACCTGTATGGCAACGTGCCGTATGTGGAGGGCTGGGCGGTGTACACGCAGCAGATGATGGCCGAGCAGGGCTATCAGAGCGACACGCCGGGTTATCAGCTGACGTTGAAGAAGCAGATGCTGCGCGTGCTGGCGAATACGATTCTGGATGTGCGCCTGCAGACGTTGGGCATGACGGACGCGCAGGCCATCGATCTTATGACCAAGGAAACTTATCAGGAAATCGAAGAAGCGACGGCGAAGCTGCAGCGCGCGAAACTATCGTCTTGCCAGTTGCCGACCTACTACGCCGGCTACAAGGG
>JAXDQN010000620.1:0-3422 GCA_034667865.1 Gammaproteobacteria bacterium | reverse complement strand
TAGCAGGTCAGGCGCAAACCGGCACCGGCAAGACCGCGGCCTTCCTCGTCGCACTGTTCAATCGGTTGCTCACCGATCCGGGTGCGCCGAATCGTCCGGTTAACGCGCCGCGCGCCATTGTCATCGCACCCACGCGCGAACTCGCGGTGCAGATTCATTCCGACGCCGTAGGCATCGGCAAGTACACCGGCCTCAAGCTCGCCATCGTATTCGGCGGCGTGGATTACGAGAAACAGCGGCGCATCCTCGAGGAAGGCGTCGACGTTTTGATCGGCACGCCCGGCCGCATCATCGACTACTTCAAGCAGCACGTTTTCGATCTGCGCCACATCCAAGTGGCGGTCATGGATGAAGCTGATCGTATGTTCGATTTGGGTTTTATCAAGGATATCCGCTTTATTTTGCGGCGTTTGCCGCATCCCGAGCTGCGCCTGACCATGATGTTTTCCGCCACGCTGTCGCATCGCGTGATGGAACTGGCGTACGAGCACATGAACAATCCCGAGCTGATCCGCATCGAGCCGGACAAGATGACGGTCGATCGCGTGAAACAGGTGCTGTACTTCCCCGCCACGGAAGAAAAGATCCCGCTGCTGATGGGTCTACTGCGCCGCATCGGGGCCCTGCGCACCATGGTATTTGTCAATACCAAGCGCATGGCGGAAGTGCTCGAACGCACGCTCACCGCCAACGGCTTCGTCGCCCAGGCGCTGTCCGGCGATGTGCCGCAAAACAAGCGCCTGAAAATGATGCGCGATTTCCATAGCGGCGATATCGCCGTGCTCATCGCTACCGACGTGGCGTCGCGCGGTTTGCACATTCCCGATGTCAGCCATGTATTTAATTTCGACTTGCCGAACGATGCCGAAGATTATGTACATCGCATCGGGCGTACCGCGCGTGCCGGCGCCGATGGCGATGCCATCAGCTTTGGTTGCGAGGAATATGCGATTTCCTTGCCGGATATCGAGCAATACATCGGTCACCAGATCCCGCGCGCCTCCATTGAGGCGGTCGATCTGGCCGAAGTCACCGCACCGCCCCCGGCCGTTTGGCGTGAACGCGCCCCGCGACCCGGACAATCCCGCGGAGGCGGTCGACCTGGCGGCGGGCGCTCCGGTGGGCCCAGTCGCTCTGGCGGGGGTGGCGGACGCCACGCCGGCGGTCCGCGACGCGCTCCGTCGCATGGCGGCGGCACCCATCATGGCGGCGGCGCACCCATCGCCGGCGCGAGCCCGCCTGCACCCAGCAATTCGGAGCCTCAAGCCTCAGGTCAGCCGCAAGATCCGGCCCGTAAACGCCGCCGGCGGCGGCGCGGTGGCGGTGGCGGTGGGCCTGCCGGCGGCACGCCGAATCCCGGCGCAGCGGGTCCCGCGCTCTAGCGTCGGTCGCTACAGCAGCTCGGCCACCCCGTCGATGGCAGTGAAATCGCGCGTGCCCTGCGGCGGCGCGCCACTGTCCGGTTGACGCACCGCGCGAATGTGCGCGATGCCGAAGCGGCGCGCCGACTCCAGCACCGGCAGGCTGTCATCCACGAACAGCGCGCGCGCGGGCTCGAACTTTTCCTGTTGCAGCAGCAGCGGCCAAAAATCCGCATGTTCCTTCGGCACGCCAAACGCATGGGTAGAATAGCTGGCGTGAAAATACTGCGTCAGCGCCACGCGCTCATCCTTGATGGCCAAGGTTTCCGGATGCGAGTTGGTGACCAGCACCACTCGCTTGCCGCTGCTCCTTAAGCGCTGCAAGAAGGCCTCGGCCCCCGGCAGGTATCCGACTCGACTCTGCACCGTGCGCTTCAGCGCCGCAATTTCCAGGCCCAATTCGCGCGTCCAGTAATCGATGCAGTACCACTGCAGGGTGTGCGCGACGTTTTGAAACTTGGTCCGCAGCTTCTCGTGCGCCTGCGCCTCGCTGATGCCGTGCACCAGCGCATAGCGGCTCGGAATCAACGTGGCCCAGAACCAGGTGTCGAATCGCAAGTCCAACAGGGTGCCATCCATGTCGAGCAGCACGGTGTCGATCGCAGACCAATCCAAGGCATTACTTTGCATATGGGTATCATACTAGGCATGAGAGATTTGACTGTATTGGCCGAGGCCCTGATGCCCGTGGCCGCGCACGCCGGCGAGGCCATCATGAAAGTGTACGACGCCGGCTTCGAGGTGCAGCGCAAGCAAGACAATTCGCCGCTGACCTTGGCGGACTTGGAATCCCAGCGCATCATCATCGACGCATTGCAGCGCCTCACGCCCGACATCCCCATTCTCTCCGAAGAATCCGCAGCTGCGCCGTGGAGCCAGCGTCAGCACTGGCGCGAACTCTGGGTGGTCGATCCGCTCGATGGCACGCGCGAGTTCGTCAAGCGCAACGGCGAATTCACGGTGAACATCGCCCTGGTGGTGGAGCACGAGCCGGTGCTCGGCATCGTCACGGCGCCGGCAAAAGGCCTGTGTTATTGGGGAGCCGCCGGCGTCGGCGCCTTCAGCGAACACCAGGGCGCGGCGCGTCTGCGCATTCGCACCGCCCCGCCATCCTCGCCGCTGCGCGTGGTCGGCAGTCGTTCGCACGCCGGCGGACAGATCGGCGGCTATCTCGCCCGCTTAAGTCCGCATGTGATGACCGGCATCGGCAGTTCGCTGAAATTTTGCCTGATTGCGGAAGGCAACGCGGATCTGTATCCGCGCTTTGGGCCGACTTCCGAATGGGATACCGCAGCCGGTCAGGCGCTGTTGGAAGCAGCGGGCGGACAGGTCACCCGCTTCGACGGACATCGACTGCGATACAACTGCCGCGAGAGCCTCATCAACGGCGACTTCATCGCCTTCAGCGTGCCCAGCGTGCTGCCCGTAACCGGCTAGGCCCTAGGCGTGACCCACCGCTTCGCACAATTCCAACGTGGCATCGAGCAAGGTCGGAATGTCGAACACCACTTGGTCTTCGGCGATGGTCAGCTTGGCTACGCCCGCGGCCGCAATCAGCGCAGCAGGCACGTGAATCTGGTCGCGCCGCTGCGGCGTGGTCCAGGTGCTGACTCGCGCATCGCCGAAGGCGCGATTCAGCGCGGTCCAGCGCAATTGCGCCGCGCGCGCCACCGGGGTGTCGCCGCCCCATTGCCGCTGCGCAATCGCCTCGGAGGGATCGGGGTTGCTGACGCTGCGCGGGGCGGTCATCAGATGTTGCACATAGCGCACCATCTCATTCGGATCTACCCGCACGGTCAGGGAGGGCTGCGTGGGATTGCTCATGGATCCTTTATGGGGGGCTCAGTCCGAAATCCAAGCCCCCCGGGAAACACTTGCACAACGGTAAAGGTTAAGCTTCGGGCCATGGATGAAGGCTTTTTCATGTTGGTTTTGGGCGCTCTAGCCCTGCTGGCGTCGTATAAGTACTGGCAGCTCGCCATGGATGCGCGGGAGGCGGCC
>JAXDQN010000619.1:0-5846 GCA_034667865.1 Gammaproteobacteria bacterium | reverse complement strand
AGAATCGCGCCGGACTGGTGTTCTAAGGCAAGGGTCCGCGGGCAAACCACGCTTGCGACCTTCTGCCGGCCTTGTCGTCTTTTGGTTCGTTCATCTGGCCACCTCCAGTTGATGCGAGTGTGACGGCATGTTCCCATCTGGCTCTTTCGAATCGGCACGACAATACTGAGAAAGCACGTCGGCGATGGAGTTGACAGACCGCGATCTCTAGCGCGCGGATCTGTGCGCTCGACTCACTTCTTTGGCGGAAGTCGTTGTGGCTTGATTGCCCCAGCTTGTTCGAACGAAATTGACTACGTCCGCGACCTCCTGATCGGAAAGGCGCCGCGCAAAGGCTGGCATGGTGAACTGCGCCGGTGTTGCACGCGTGCGCGGTGTCCTGGAGCCTTCGAGAACAATGGCGATCACGGAGAGCGAATTCTGCGCCTGAACGACCTCATTGCCGGCTAAGCGCGGGAACACGCGCTCATATCCCATACCGTCCGGACGGTGACATGCTGCACAATTGTCCAGGTAAAGCATCGCTCCGGGCTTGCTTGCATCACCGCTCTTCAGCGCATGGTGATCTCGTTCGTCATAGAGGAATCGTGCCTCCGGTGTATCGCTTGTATTTCCCAACGTTTTGAGATATTTCGCGGTCGCGACTGCATCCTCCGGGGTCATATATTGAGTGCTGTGAGTGACCACATCGCTCATTGAGCCGAATGCGATGCCTCGGGCATTCGCGCCCGTCTGGAGGAACTGTGCCAGATCGGCCGCGCTCCATTCGCCGACCGTGCCATGTCCGCCGCTCCGGAGACTGGGCGCAAAGTAATTGTCGATCTCCGCTCCCGCGAGATAGGCCGAGCCATCGGCGGCTGTTGACGCCTTGAGTTGCATCGTAAATGCGCGCGACGTATGGCATTCGCCACAATGGCCTAGACCATCAACGATGTACGCTCCTGTCGCCTCCTCCGACTTCATTCCCGCAGGCGCTGTGAAAGGCGCAGGCGTCGGGGCGAAGAGCCAGCGCCAATAGGTGAGCGGCCAGCGCATCGATAAGGGAAACAGAATGTCGTTCGGGCGGTTGGGCACGGCAGCCGGGGTCACGCCATGCTTGAAATAGGCATACAGCGAGGCGACATCTTCGGGCTTCGTGATTCGATAAGAAGTAAACGGCATCGCCGGATACAGTGTATGACCTCCCGCCACCCCGAAGCGCAACGCACGGTCAAAGTCCGAGAGGCGGTAGCTGCCGATACCATGCTCTGAGTCAGGCGTGATATTGGTGGTGTAGATGGCGCCGATCGGAGTCCTCATGCGTAAGCCGCCCGAAAACGGCGGCTTGGATGGAATGCTATGACAGGCAGCACAATCGCCGAGCTTGGCAAGATAGGCTCCCCGCGCAATCACGGCCGGCGTCGCTGCAGATCCCACCACGTCGCTCTCGCCGGCAATGTGGTCTAATATCCAGGAAACGCCCACGGCGGCCACAGAAGCCGCCATGCCTGCGGCGCCGATGGCGAAAAGACCCTTTTTTACCTTCACGTCGGCACCAATGGGCCGGGTGATTTCAGGTACGTGTCCCGTATCTTGGCTGCCGAAAAATACGTGAGACCTGCCAGAAGGCCAGTCGGGTTGTATCCGATATTTTGCGGAAAGGACGAAGCGCCATAAATGAAGAGGTTGGGCACCTCCCAGCTTTGCGAATAGCGGTTGATCACACTATTGGTCGGATTAGATCCGATGATCGCGCCACCGGTCGTGTGTGTTGTCTGGTAGACGCGGGTGTCGTAGTGTTTGCCCGATCGAATGGCCAGTGTTACTTGTTTCTCGGGTTTCATGGCGCGCACGATCTCGTCCATCTTCCCCGCCGAATGCGCCGCCATCCTGTATTCGTTGTCGTGCCAGTCAAAGGTAATGCGTAGGAGAGGCAATCCGTGCGCGTCCTTGTAGGTAGGATCGAGGGACAAATACCGATCCCGGTACGACATGACGCTCCCCAGAGCGCCAATCGGAGCAGAATGTCGGTAGTGTTTGCGGATTGCCGCCTTCCAGCCGCCTCCCCAGTGCGGCGAGTCCGGCGGAAGCATCATCTGCTCGATGGGACGTCCGCCTGTTCCTCCCGCGTAGATCAAAGAGCCACCGATAAACCCCAGGTGGGAATGGTCGAAGTGATCGGAGTTGAATTCATCGATGACGCGCTGGCCTGCGGCGCCCGCGCCGATGAACGGGTTGATCTCTACGTCCTCACTGAAAAACGCGCCGGTAACGCTACACATCTGGTAGGCGTAGTTTTTGCCGACGAGCCCTTCGCCACTGACAGGGTCGAATGGCCTGCCGATTCCAGAGAGCAACAGCAATCGGACATTGTGCATTTGAAACGCCGATAAGATGACCATATCGGCTGGCTGCTCCACCTCTACTCCGTTTTCATCGACATAAGTGACTCCCGTGCCAACTTTACGGGTGCGATCCATCAGGATCTTTGTCACATAGGAATTCGTGCGCACCTCGAGATTCTGACGATCGGTAAGGATCGGGAGGATGGTTGTCTGGGGCGATGCTTTTGAGTACAGGAAGCAGCCAAAGCGCTCGCAAAAGCCACAAAGGTTGCACGGGCCGAGTCGAACTCCATAGGGGTTCGTGTAGGCGATCGAGCTGTTCGCGGACGGTACCGGAAACGACTTGTAACCCAGCTCCGCGGCTGCTCTTTCGAACAGCCGTGCGACCTGGATGGGCGGCATCGGAGGTGTTGGGAATTCATCGCTCCGAGGACCCTCAAACGGATTGCCACCCGGCTTGATCTGCCCGCGCAAGTTTCCGGCGATACCGGAAACACCGCAAACTTTTTCGAAGTGGTCAAAATGCGGCTCCAGTTCCTCAAAGCTAACCGGATAATCCTGAATCGTCATGTCCGCGGGAATGAACCTCTTTCCGTAGCGCTGCTCAATGTGGGTACGTAGTCGCAAGTCCTCCGGCGAGGCGCGCCAAAGCTGGCCATTCCAATGAACTCCTGCGCCGCCCACTCCATTCCCCAAGATGAACGAACCGTATTTGCGATATGGCACGGCGGTATCCTGGATCCCGTGCCGAATCGTGACGGTTTCGTTGGCGAGCGGCTGCCACAGATCGCCCCTGATGCCGTACTTCAATTCATCGGCGATACGGGGATATTCGAAGTCAGGCGAGGTGTCGCGCGGCGGTCCGCGCTCGAGGGCGACGACTGACAAGCCAGCATCAGTCAAAGTTTTTGCCATGATGGCGCCGGTCCAGCCATACCCGATGATGACGGCATCGACCGGCCTCTTTCGTTCGGTCATCAGGATCTCGCGCCATTGATGGCTACCGGGCCGTAAGGGTAGGGCCGGCCGGCCTGATCGAGCCAATCAGTGAAGTCGGCCCGCGCGCCTGGGAAACCGATCCACTTCCACGCGGTCATGCCGCGATTGCCCCCATAGAGAGGGTCGGCGAAGTAACCTTCCTTCGTATTCGCCCAGAGTTGGGCAAAAAATATTGGTGCCGGCACCGGCGAGAACTGCACGGCGTTACTTTCCACCATCTGTAGGAAGCGGTCCTGATCAGCAGTAGTGAGATCGGCGAACCGCCCGCCATGCGTCCTTTGCGCCGACACATTCGCCGCGAGAATTCCCATCCGGTAGATTTCCCGCGGGCTGTAACGTAGCTGATATCCGAGAGTCGCGGGAGCGTCATTGATGAACGGCCCCTTCAGATAGAAATAGGCCCCGTGACCGTAAGGCAACTCCATTTGCCGATCGATGAAATCCGGGACCCCTGCTTCTATGCCCCCGGGTCCTGCACCCTCTGCGGGAATGAGGCGTGCAACCGCAGAATTTACGAAAGCCCATTCCGTGGCACTGAAGAAAGTCGGTGCATATGGCGCCGGCTTTTTGGCCTCCCTCGTACAAGCGCCTGCGCCGGTCAAGAGAACCGTGGCCGTCGGGGCGAGTGCTAGGAGGAGACGCCTTCTGTCCAACAATGGCGGAATTGCCATAGATTTGCCCCTGGAGAAAAATCAGAGAAACCAACCCGGCGTGAGAACGCTGACTTGTAAATGGGAATTGCGAACGCATTGGCGCGCAGCCTCTCCGCTGGTAGAAACCGATAGCCTTCGGAGTCCAAATCGTATAGGCCGCCGGCACGGGAAGTCATTGAGCGACCTCCTCAGCGATGGGATTTGATAGCGTACCAATGCGCTCAATCTCCACCTCGAATATGTCTCCCGGCCGCATGTAAAGTGGTGGATTGCGCGAGGCGCCGATCCCACCGGGTGTACCGGTGATGATCACATCGCCCGGCTCGAGCGTCATCGTGTCACTCAGCAATGCGATCAGTGTCGCGACGTTAAAGATCAAAAAGCTGGTGTTTGAATCCTGCACCGTTCGCCCATTGAGTCGGCCCCGGATGCGCAAACCCTCAGCGCCCAGCGTCAGCGCGTCAGGAGTGACCAGGCACGGTCCAAAGGCCCCGGTCCTGTCGAAGTTCTTGCCAACGGTCCACTGCGGCGTGCGCATCTGGTAGTCACGCAAGGTCGCGTCGTTGAATATCGAGTAGCCCGCAATGTGGTCGAGCGCCGCCTCCTTCATGATTCGCCGCCCGCCGAGTCCGATGACGACGGCCAGTTCGGCCTCATAGTCAAGCTTGTCCGATTCCGGCGGCCGTACAATTGCCGCTCCATGACCGATCAAACTGGTCGCAAAGCGTGCGAAGATCTCAGGATAGTCGGGCTTCTTCAGACCGGCCTCGTTGACGTGATCCTCGTAGTTGAGCCCAACGCAGAGTATCTTGCCAGGGTGCACGACCGGCGGTAACAACGTTGCCGCGCGCAGGTCAATGGCCGGTTCGTCGAGGAGGCGCCGACCCACTTCGGACAGATCCTCGTGCGATCGGATCAAGGCTGTTAGATCACCGGGATAACCGGGTTTGTCACATGTGAGGCCGCGGAAACGGTCCCCATCCTTGACGCCGATACCCTGTAGTCCATCCACTTGGAAATTGATGAGGTGCACCGTTCGCTCTCCCGGTCAGCTGAGAAGGTTTGTGCGGGCGAAGTCATCCCTGCCACGGCTCGAGGAACTTCGCCAGCGCGGAATTGACTGCAATAGGCTGCTCCTCCTGCGGCAGGTGGCCGGCAAACGCGATAGGTGCAGTCGTGAGATCCTCAGCGAACTCGCGCCAGATCTCCGCCATGTTGACCATCTTGGCGGCCTCAAACTCACTTCCCCAGAGAGCCAGTGTGGGACAGTGAAGTTTGACGTCCTTGTCCACTTGATCCTGCGCAACATCCTCACGCCAGGCGCGATAGTCCTCGAATGGGCCGCGCAGCCCACCGGGTTGCGCGTACGCATGAACATAGGTAGCGATGTCGGCGTCGGTAAAAGTCTCCGGGTTGTAGGACCAGCCGATAAGGAGATACCGCAGCCAGATCTCTTCGCGACCGTGGATCAGCACCTCGGGAACGTCGCGGACGCCCTGGAAGAGGAAGAACCAGGCGGCCTGCGCGCTCGCAGCGTTCATATTCCCAAAAAGCAGCCGCGTAGGGATGTTGTCGAGCGCCGCAAATCGTGCCACAACGTCGGGATGATCTTTCGTGAGCCGCAGGCCAACGCGAGCGCCGCGATCATGCCCCACAATAGCCGCCCTTTTGATGCCGAGACTCGCCATCAGCGCCCGAATGTCGTTTGCCATCGTGCGCTTGTCGTAGCCGGTAGCAGGCTTTTCCGTCGCACCGTAGCCACGCAGGTCCGGCATGATCAGCCGATATCGCGGCCGCAAGGCATCGATCTGATGCCGCCACGCATACCATGTCTCTGGAAAGCCGTGAAGTAGCACGACCGGAGGCCCAG
>JAXDQN010000618.1:0-15273 GCA_034667865.1 Gammaproteobacteria bacterium | reverse complement strand
GGCAGCGACGCAGATCTGCTGACCGCCGCGAAAACAGAATAAATTCCCTTCACGGCGGCGGATGGCAGCGTGCTACGGCAAACTTGGTACTACCCGAGCCCGAAGGACTGCCTCACCTGTCACACCGCCAATGCGGGCCTGGTGCTCGGCGTCAAGGCGCGGCAGCTGAATCGAGATTTCAAATACTCCTCGGGCGTGATCGACAATGAGCTGCGCGCCTGGAATCACATCGGCTTGTTCAAGCAGGCGCTGAACCAGCAAGACTTGGGAAAAATTCCCACCTTGGCCGCGGCCGATGACACCTCGCGCAGCATCGCGGATCGCGCCCGCTCCTATCTCGATGCCAATTGCTCTCAGTGTCACCGCCCGGGCGGAACAGTGGCGAGTTTCGACGCCCGCTTCGAGACGCCGCTGGACAAGCAATTCCTGGTCGATGGCCCCGTGCTGATTGATCAAGCCATCGACAAGCCCAGAGTCATCGCCCCGCATGACATCTGGCGCTCCATGGCCCATATAAGGGTCAGCACCAATACGGACATCAGGATGCCGCCCTTGGCGCGCGAAACCATCGATCAGAAGGGCGTGCAACTGCTGGGCGAGTGGATCTTGAGCCTCCCGGGTCGCGCCGTGGTGCCGCCGCCCGTGGTCTCCCCCGCCGGCGGCAGCTTCGACAAGCCGATTGAAATCACGCTCACCGACAGCGAACCGGGCGCAGACATTCGCTACACCCTGGATGGATCCGTGCCCGGCACCTCGGATCCACGCTACGAGAAGCCCATCAAACTCGATGCCACCACGGTGCTGCGCACGCGTGCCTACAAAGATGGCTTTACGCGCAGCGTCACCGAGCAGCAGGTGTTCACTATCGGCCAGTGACGATGGTCAGCCCCCACGGGCTATTGCCGGCCTTGACGCGGGCGACTTCCTTGTTGGCGGCAAGATCGACCACCGAGACATCATTCGAGGGACCATTCGCGACGAACAACAGCTTGCCATCGGGCGACAACGCAAAGCCCCATGGCCGCGGCCCCACTTTGATGGTGTTCAGCAATTCGTAGGTTTTCGTGTCGTACACCAGGATGTTGCCGGCGCGGCCGTTGCTGATATACAGCTTCTTGTCATCAGAGGTCACATGTACCTGCATGGGCCGCGATCCTGCCGGCAGCGTAATGGTCTTCACCACTTTGACATTGGCGGAATCGATGATGTTGAGCTGCCCGGCGGACTCCGAGGGGATGAAAGCCACCGGCGAGTTGGCGAGGAACGCGACGCTGCGCGGTCGGCCCTCGATCTTGAAATGCGCCGTCACGGCAGCGCTGCTGGAATCGACCACGTAGATATCGCCGCCCGACTCGCAAGTCACATAGAAATGCTTGCCATCCAGCGTCGTAGTGACTCCCTCAGGCTCCAAGCCGATGGGAATGATGTGCTCGACTTTTTTGCTGCCGATGTTGACGATGCTGGCGGTCTTCACGTCCTCGTTGGAAATATAGATTCGCGTGCCATCTTTGCTCAAGGCGAACTCTTCCGGATCGGAACCCGCATTGATCTTGCCGGTGAATTTCTGGGTTGCGACATCGATGACCCCGACCCCGTCGGCAGACTTGTCGGCGCCCGCATCGTCGTCATCATCGTCATCCTTGCCCTTCTTCTTCTCGAACACCGGATTGCCCTTGGCATCGAGCTGCGGCGGCGCCTTCACCGGCGTACCGCTCAATGCCACGTACACCGACTTGCCGTCGGGGCTGGCGTGAATGCCGCGCGGCCGCTTGCCCACGGCAATGGTCGCGAGGACATTGAAGTCGGCGCCGTCGATGACGGTGACATCGCCTGACTTCTCATTGCTCACATAGACCTGGAAGGCAGGCGCCGCATTTACCGCGGACGCGAGCAACGCACCACCCAACACGGCGGCGGCTAGGTGGACTGCGCGCAAACGATTGTTCAAGGACATTGCCAACTCCTGGTGATTACGACGCTCACTGAGCAAACGCCGCATTGAAGAATTTGATCAGGCGCTGGCGCACATCGAAGCCATGCCAAGGCTCCTTGCTGGGCAATCCATGCATGGCGCCCCCCAACGGTCCGTGATCTTCGCGCGGATATTGCACCATCTCGACATGCACGCCCGCCTGGCGCAGCGCCCGATACATTTCCTGGCTCTGACCCAGCGGGTCGGTAACATCCTCTTCGCCCTGAATCAGCAGGAAAGGCGTCTTCGCCTTGGCGACATTCGCCAACGGACTCTGGCGCCACGCATCCGCGGCATGCTCCCACGGCTTGCCGTAGAACCAGCGGTCGTACCAGGAAGAGTCTTCCGTGCCGTACTCACTGTGTTGATCGATGACCGGCGCGCAACTGACGATGGCCTTAAAGCGATCGGTGTTGCCTTCGACGAAGGCGGCCATCTCGCCGCCATAGCTGTAGCCCATCAAACCCAGCTTGTTGGCATCGATGGGGTACTGCGCAATCATGGCATCGACACCCGCCATGATGTCGCGATAGTCGCCGCCGCCCAGATCGTTTTTATTCGCCGCCGCAAAGGCCGCGCCGTAGCCGGTGCTGCCGCGCGGATTTGGCCGCAGCACCGCCCACCCCTGGCCCAACATGAATTGCGTCAAGGGGTCGAAGCTATTGTGAAAGGCGCCGGTGGGGCCGCCATGCACGTCGACGATCAAAGGAATTTTTCCAGCCCCGCTTTGCGGCGGCAAATACAACATGCCTTCGATGGTCAGCTCATCGCTCTTCCAGCGCACGATTTGCGCGGTGACCGCGGGCCAGGCAGCTGCTGTCAGTGTCGGCGTATTCAGCACACGTGCCGCGCGGCCCAGCGTCTTGGCGAAGAACAATCGGGGCGCTTGCGCACCGCTCTGCCCCAGCCACACCCAGCCCGCATGTTTCAAGTCAGTGTCGAGCCGGTTGACCACAGGGCTCTCGAATTGCAGCACCTCGGACTTGCCATCGCGCAGGCGCAGGTAGGAAACACCGAATCCCAGTTGCACCGCCTGCAGCACGTCGCTGCCGTAGAGCAAGGGCTTGTCGCCGTTGAGCGAGCCATTGAAGTCGCGCGTCAGGTTCGCGACGCTGTGATCGGCGAGCTTCATGGTGTACAGATCGAGATATCCGGGCGGCGCGTCCCGCTCCGACTGCGCCAGATAGTAAATACGCGATCCGTCTTCGGCCCAGGCGACGCGCTCCGTCGTGACCGGCATTTCATTGATGCGCGCGGGATGCGCGGGATCGCTCACTTGCACCAGCCAAGTTTGAGTTTGCGGACCTAAATCGCTCAGGTGATTGGGAGCTTCGATCAAGGCGATCAGCCGCTCTCCGGATTTATCCCAGCTAATGGCGGTAACGTCGGGCGCCAAGGCCACCGGATCGAGCTTGCCGGATTCGGCATCCATCAAGTACAAGCGCTTGCCGTGCAAGTCATGATCGACCCACAGCGCGTCGGCCTTGTCTTCTTTCTGCTTCTTTTCGCCCGGCGTTTCCGGATCGGCTGCCAACAGTGCAATCAGCTTTCCCGTCGGCGAGACTTCGAAGTCGCTGACCTCGATGGGCAGAGGATCGCGCTTCGGCGGCGCATCATCGGGCTTCTTTGGCGGTATGACATCGGGCACGGTGGAGGCGTCGACCGGCGGCACCACGCTCAAGTCATAGGCATGAGCTTCCCCGGCTGTCATCGGCAAACGGAACAACTGCGTTTTTTCACCGCGCTTGGCAAGAAACACAATCGCGGCGCCTTCCTGCACCCAACGACCGTTGTGCTCACCGCCTTTATCGGCGGCCGGTGACCAGGTCAGCTGACGCGAGGTATTGGCGGCGACATCAACCAGCCACAGGTGAGTGCGACCACCGTCGGCGGTGGCATCCGCGATCTGCACCAGAACGCGGCTGGCGTCGGGGGACAGGCGCGGATCGGATAGCGTGCGCACATGGCGCAAATCTTCGTTGACGGGAAAGCCCGGCGTCGCGCCACGGACCGTCGATATGGCGCCAACCAGCACCAGAAGCGAACAGAGAGTGATTTTCATCGGGCGATGATACTACCCGTCCGCGCGACTCCGCTAAAATCATTGACGGGCCTTGCCGGACCTTCTACAGCCCCGCACCGATGACGCCGCCCAAGGCAATCATCGTCATATGCCGCTGCTTCAGGCTATGGCGTAACTCGCCCGGCAGGGGCGGCGCGTCTATTGAGTTTTCTCAGGCTGGGCGGCGCCGGGCCGCGCAAACAAACGGGAGATCTCACCGACAAAACCGCGGCGGAAAATCATCACGCAGACCACAAAGATGGCGCCAATAATCACCGACACCCAAGCGCCCACCAAATCGGAAAGATATTCCTGCAACGTAACCACCACGCCGGCGCCGATCACCGGGCCCAAGAAAGTGCCGCTGCCGCCGAGCAATGTCATCAGAATGACTTCGCCGGAGGTCCCCTGACTGACATCGGTGAGGGTTACGAACCCGAGCACCAGCGCCTTCAAGGATCCCGCAAGACCGGCAATACCGGCCGAAATTACGAACGCCTGCAGCTTGTAGCGGTCGACCTTGTAGCCAAGAGAAATGGAGCGCGGCTCATTGGCGCGAATGGCTTTGAGCACCTGCCCGAACGGCGACTCCACGATGCGCCGGATCAGCAGGTACACCACGATGAACACCACCAACACGAAGTAATACATGGTCAGGTCGTTCGACAGAGGCACCATGCCTAAGATGCTGCCGCGCGGAATGCTTTGCAGGCCATTCTCACCGCCGGTAAAGCTCGCCTGCAGACAGACGAAGAACACCAGCTGCGCCAAGGCCATGGTGATCATTGCGAAGTAGATGCCCTGACGTCGCACCGCAATCGCACCGATCACCAAGCCGAGCAACGCAGAGACCGCTGTGCCGGCCGCGACGCCTTCGATCGCCCCCCAGCCGTGAACCGTCATCAACCATCCGGTCACATAGCCCGAAACGCCGAAGTAGGCCGCGTGGCCGAACGACAGCATCTTGGTATAGCCCAGCAACAGATTGAACGCGCAGGCAAACATGGCGAAGCACAACAGCTTCATGCCAAAAACGGGATAAATTCCGATGAATGGCGCGAGCAGCGCCAGCACCACGAGGACTCCGTAGATGATGAGAGAGCCGCGCACCTAAGGTTCCTTGCCGAACAAACCGCTGGGCCGCCACATCAGCACAATGGCCATGATGACGAACACCACGATATTGGAGGCTTCTGGATACACCACCTTGGTGAGTCCTTCGACCATGCCCAGCGCCAAGCCGCTGACGATGGCGCCCATGATGGAGCCCATACCGCCGATCACCACCACCGCAAACACCACGATGACCAGCGAATTACCCATCAAGGGACTGACTTGGATCACCGGCGCGGCCAGCACGCCCGCCAATGCCGCCAGTGCGACACCGGCGCCGTAGGTAAACATCACCATGATGGGTACATTGATGCCGAAGGCCTGGACCAGACGCGCATTCTCGGTGGCTGCGCGCAAGCGGGCGCCGAGATGCGTGCGTTCGATCAAAAACCACGTGGTGAAGCACACCACCACCGAGGCAAAAATCGCCCAGGCCCGATAGATGGGAAGCACCATGAATCCCAAGTTGAATCCGCCCCGCAATAGCGCAGGCACGGGATAGGATTTGCCGGAAGCGCCGAACAAGCTGCGCATCACGCCCTCCGCGATCAGCGCAATGCCGAAGGTAAGCAGCAAACCGTAGATGGGTTCGAGCGTCACCAAGTGGCGCAGGAACAAGCGCTCGATGATGATGCCGAGAACGCCGACGGCGAGCGGCGCCAGCAGCAGCGCCCACCAATAGTTCACACCGAGATACTCGAGACCCACGTATGCCGCGAAGGCGCCGAGCATGTAAAAGGCGCCGTGCGCGAAATTGACCACGCCCAGAAGGCCAAAGATCACCGCCAGCCCGAGACTGAGCAGTGCATAAAACGATCCGTTGACCAACCCCAACATGAGTTGGCCAAGGATCGCTGGAAGGGGAACACCGAAAACCGTCGTCACTGATTACTGCACCGTTGCGTCCACTGCTTATTTCTTGATGAAGGGGCAGCTGGCATCCGGCGTGGCGCCGAACGCCTCGTCACCCTTCATCACCCGGACCACCTTGTAGTAGTCCCACGGGTACTTCGATTCCGACGGCTTCTTCACCTGCATGACGTACATGGAGTGCACCATCGAGCCATCCGCGCGGATGTATCCATCTTTGGTAAACACGTCGCTGATCTTGGCCTTCTTCAGTTCCGCCATCACCTTGTCGGAATCCGTGGACCCTACCGCCTTCACCGCTTTCAAATACTGCAAGGTGGCGGAGTAGTAGCCCACTTGGTCCATGGTCGGCATTCTCTTCACCTTGGCGAAGAAACGCTTGCCGAAGGCGCGCGTTTCCTCGTTCAAGTCCCAATACCAAGCGGTGGTCAGGTACAGGCCCTGCGCGGTCTGCAAGCCCACCGCATGGATGTCGGTGAGGAAGGCCAGCAACGCGGCGGGCTTCATGGTCTTGGTGATGCCGAATTCTTCTGCCGCTTTAATCGAGTTGGAGGAGTCTGCGCCGGCGTTGGCCAGGCCCAGCACCTGCGCGCCCGAAGCCTGCGCTTGCAGCAAGAACGAGGAATAGTCCGTCGTGCCCAAGGGCGCGCGCACCGAACCAATCACCTTGCCGCCATTCGCGAGCACCACCTTTGTCGCAGCTTCCTGCAGCTGTGTGCCAAAGGCGTAGTCGGCCGTGATGAAGAACCAAGTCTTGCCGCCTTCCTTGACCAGGGCGGTCGCGGTACCGTTGCCCAAGGCGGTGGTGTCGTAGGCATAGTGCACGGTATAGGGCGTGCAGTCCGCTCCGGTCAAAGACGCGCCGCCGGCGCCGACGGCGATGAAAGGAATCTTCTTCGCGCCCGCAACCTTGGACATGGCGATGCTGACGCCGGTATTGGATCCACCGAGCACCAAGGTCAGGCCGTTTTGGTCTGCCCACTCCCGAAACTTCGAGGCGCCGATGTCTGGCTTGTTTTGATGATCGACGCTGAGCACGGTAATTTTCTTGCCGAGCACCGTGCCGCCGAAATCCTCGATCGCGAAGTTGATGGCATCGAGTCCCGCAACTCCCAACGCATCGGCATATACACCCGACAAATCATCGATGTCCCCGATGACGACCTGATCGGCCGCAGCCATCGCCGGCGAGGATGCATAAAGACCCAACAGCGCCCCGAGCACCATGGCCGTTGATTTGCGCATCATGTCACTATCCTTTTCTCATGTTGAAATTAAACGCCCAAAAATTCTTGCAGCAACCCCATTTGCGCCGGCAGTTCCGCCTGCGCGAACTGCTTGACGATGCGGCCATGCTCCATCACGTAGAAGCGATCGGCGAGCGGCGCCGCAAAACGAAAATTCTGCTCCACCAACACCACCGTAAAGCCTTTCGCCTTCAACGCGCGGATCACCTCGCCCAGCTTCTGCACGATCACCGGCGCGAGGCCCTCGGAAATCTCATCCAGCAGCAGCAAGCGCGCGCCGGTACGCAGGATACGCGCCACGGCCAGCATCTGCTGTTCGCCGCCCGACAGGCGCGTGCCCGGACTCGAAGCGCGGTCCTTGAGGTTGGGGAACATAGCGTAAATTTCTTCCAGCTGCATCGCCTCGGCGCCCTTGAGCTTCGGCGGCAGCAGCATGTTTTCTTCGGCCGACAACGAGGCAAAAATACCGCGCTCTTCCGGGCAGTAACCCACACCGATGCGCGCAATGCGATGCGGCGCCAAACGAGAGGTTTCGACGCCGTTCACCATGACCGAACCGGTGCGCGCGCCCACCAATCCCATGATGGCCCGCAACGTAGTGGTGCGGCCGGCGCCGTTGCGCCCCAGCAAGGTCACTACCTCGCCCGCTTCCACCGCCAATTCAACTCCGTGAAGTATGTGCGACTCGCCGTACCAGGCTTGCAGGTTATCGAGCTTCAGCACCGGTTGGGCCATCAAGCGGCTCCCGCGAGCGTGGCATCCGCCGTGCCCATGTAGGCTTCGATCACTTGAGGGTTCTTGGACACTTCCGCGTAGGGACCGGCGGCGATAACCTTGCCCCGCTGCAGCACTGAAATCGTATCGGCAATGGAAGAGATAACGCTCATGTTGTGCTCCACCATCAGCACCGTGCGGTTAGCCGACACCTGCTTGATGAGCTGAGTGACATGCGACACGTCTTCGTGCCCCATGCCCTGGGTGGGCTCATCCAGCAACATCAGCTCAGGCTCCAATGCCAGCGTGGTGGCCAACTCCAACGCCCGCTTGCGCCCATAGGCCATGTCGGCTGCCTGAGTGTTCGCCCAGCGCTCCAGGCGCACCTCCGCGAGCAGCTCCGTTGCGCGCGCATCGAGAGTTTTTAGAGATTTCCCAGAACGCCAGAAATGGTGCGAGGTACCCAAGGCGCGTTGCAGGGCGATGCGTACATTCTCGAGCGCCGTGAGATGCGGGAACACCGCGCAAATTTGGAACGAGCGCACGATGCCGCGACGCGCGATGTCCGCCGGCTGCTCGCGGGTGATCTCCTCGCCCTTGTAAAAGATGCTGCCGGAGGTCGGCTGCAGAAACTTGGTGAGCAGATTGAAAAAGGTGGTTTTGCCGGCGCCGTTGGGGCCGATCAGGGCGTGGATTTCCCCACGGCGCACCTGCAGTGATACGCCGTCGACGGCAACGAAGCCGTTGAAGGCCTTGAGCAGCGTACGCGTTTCAAGGATCACGCCTTCTGCTGACGTCATCACGCAGTTCCCCCATGAAAATAGTTGTGAGCTGTGCTCAGCGCGCGGCCGAAGTTATCGTACTCGACGGTATCCTTTTTTAACGGTTCCTGTCGAGCAAACATTACCTCCAGGATCAGCATCCTACACTGGCGGCCCGCTATACTGCCGGCAAGAGCCGCCCGCCTGATGGCCTGATGCGGCAAAGGGGCTTCCAATTCTTTCAAATTTTGCTTCGGTCGATTTGCAGGCGCCGCCCTCGCTGGCGCGGGGCGAGGTTCGTTCCCACCGCGTGCCGCTGATCGTGGCCACGGCGACGAGTTTGCGCGGCTATGGACATCCCACCGCGGATTTTCCCAATGACAAGGTCACCATCGTGACTTGGCCGCAACCCGGTTGGCGGCCCATCGTTCCCGATACCGGCAACGAAGGCGGTGTTGTCGAGGACAGCTTTGTGATGGACGGCGCGGCGAAGTCCAACATGCGGTCAATCTGGCGGTGGGCCGCAGTTACATCACCGGCTGGTTCAATGATCCGGCCATCGCCTCCGAGGACCGCCAGCCCACCGACACCACGCGCATCTACACCCACGAAGCCAACTACCATCCCGATGGCGGTCAGATTTTCTCGCCGCGCGATGGTGCGCAGTTCGTCGCGCTGCTGGCCAAACCCGGCGATGACGCGAACGCGGTAACGCCACTATCGAAACGGCGAAAACGCTTGCGGCGTGCGATCCTCCGGATTGCGCGGCGTGAGCATCACCAAGCGACGTTCGCCCTCGCGACGCATGAACACGAAGCCGTACTCGGCGGTGCCTTCGACCTGCCAACCTTGCGCGGCCTGCGCGTCGATCGCGGCGCTCATCGCGACACGCAGATCGGCGTGCGGTTCCAATCGCTGACATTGCAGCGGCTTCCATTGCAGATCCCACACCACCACATAGCGCGGATTGCCATCGTTGACATAAGCAATAAATCGATACCGCCCCATGGCGGGATTTTCGCGAGGCGAAGGCCCGCCGTCCACTCAGTGTCGGGCCGCGGTGAACACTGTATGACTTTCATGTTATGTTCGCAGTCATGGACGAAAATACCGGCGGCGGAGTGCCGCAATTTACGACGGCAGAGTACGGCAGCGGCGCTGCCGCGAATCCATGCAAAGCCTGCGGCAAGCCCATCGGCGGCAACTACTACCAAGTGAACGGCGTGCAGGTCTGTACTCCCTGCACCGACAAAATCAAGACCCAGTTCCCCGCCGACTCGCACTCAGCCTTCGTGCGTGGCCTGTTGTTCGGCATCGGCGGCGCCATCGTCGGGCTGGCGTTGTACGTCGCCGTTGCGCTCGGCACAGGCTTGGTGATTGGCATTGTATCGCTGGCGGTCGGCTTCATCGTCGGCAAGTCCATGGTATTCGGCTCAGGCGGTGTGCGTGGCCGGCGCTATCAGATTGCGGCGGTGGCGCTGACCTATGCCGCGGTGTCGCTGTCGGCGGTCCCTGTCTACATTTCACAGCAGATGAAACATCGCAGTGAAGTCCAGGCTCAGCTCGCGGAACAACACGGCGCGTCTTCCGACGCCGCATCGAGTGCAACCGCGCAACGACCGGGTGCGCTGAGAGCCATCGGCGTGCTGGTGTTGTTGGGATTGGCATCGCCCTTCTTGGACATGGCCGATCCCGCTCACGGTCTCATCGGACTGGTCATCCTGTTCGTGGGCATTCGCATTGCCTGGAAGCTTACGGCCGAGAAACAGGTGAACATCGTCGGTCCTCTCAATGCCGCTCCCACTGCCGTCTGAGCAGCCTGCCAACTCGAATCTCAATCAGCAGTGCGCACGGTGCTCGAGCGACTTGCCGGCGGGCGCGCTGGAATGCGCGAACTGTCACGCGCTGGTGCACGCCACACAGCTCGCGCAGATCGCCGAGGGCGCGCGCCAACTCGAGGAGCGCCACGCCTATCTGGACGCTCGTGACGAATGGATGAAGGCGCTGGAGTTGCTGCCGCCCGAAGCGAAACAGGCGCAGTGGATACGCGCCAACATCGCACGCCTGGGATCTGAACCGGCACCCGCGGCGGCAACGCCGTCATGGGCGAGGCGCTTCGGTCCGCTGGCGCCGCTGCTGGTGTTGCTCGCCAAGGGCAAGTTTCTGCTGTCATTATTCAAGCTCAAGTTCTTGCTCAGCTTAGGATCGTTCATCGGGGTGTATTGGGCGCTGTACGGCATCCGCTTCGGCATTGCCTTCGCCGCCCTGATTTTGCTGCACGAAATGGGTCATTACCTGGAGATCAGACGCCGCGGACTGCCGGCTGACATGCCGGTATTTCTGCCGGGCTTTGGCGCTTATGTGCGCTGGTCGGCGCTGGGAGTGACCACGGAGACGCGTTCCTATGTCAGTCTCGCCGGCCCCTGCGCCGGCGCTATTGGCGCGGCAGCCTGCGCGCTGGCGTGGTGGCAAACCGGCGACGGGTTTTGGGTCGGCCTCGCCAGCTTGACTGCCATGCTGAATTTGCTGAACTTGATTCCCGTGTGGGTGCTCGACGGTGGCCAAACTATTGCGGCGCTCGACAAGAACGAACGCATCGCATTGGCTGTAGCCGCGATACTGCTGGCGGCACTATTCGGTCAACCGCTATTCCTGCTGGTGGCCGCCGGCGCCGCGTATCGTGTGTTCACCAAGGATCTGCCCGCGACGCCCAGTTACGGCGTGGCCGTGTACTATCTGCTGTTGCTGGTGGGATTGGGTTTTCTGATGCAACTGGCGCCGCGATGAAACTCATGTGGATGATTCTGGCTGCGTTTGCCGCCTGCCCGCTGCTTGCACAGGACAGCCCTTCCGGATACCTGGGTAACTTGTCGCTGGAGCTGGCGGCCGTGGTTCCGCCGCCGCCTGAGTCAGGCAGCCCCGAGGATATCGCTGATCGGGACACGTACAAGGCCAGTCGCACGGGCGTGGGATCCGAGCGATGGGCGCTCGCTGTCAAAGACACAGTGGAGGGCTTAGGGATAGTGGGTCGCATGCAATGCGCCACCGGTCGATCACTCACGCCAAAGACCGCTCCGATGACTCTGAAGCTGATCGGCAGATCTCAACACGATCTCACTCTGCTGCTTCTGCAATTGAAACAACACTACGATCGTCCGCGACCCTATTCGACTGACGCGCTAGACGCACCCTTGTGCGAAACCGTCGCCCCCGAGAAACGCGGTCAAGGGCGCTCCTACCCGTCCGGCCACGCCGCGGAAGCTATGCTCGACGGATATTTGCTGGCGTCGTTATTGCCGGATCGAGCCGCGGCCATTCTGACGCGAGCGCGCCAATACGGCGACGAGCGCGTCGTTTGCCGCGTGCATTATCCGAGCGACGTGAAGGCATCTCAGCTCTTGGCAAGCGCTTTGTTCAGCCGGCTTCAGGCTGAGCCTGGATATCAACGCGATTGGAAAAGCGCGCAAAAAGAACTGGCCTCGAATAACAAGTCCACCGCAGCGCAATGCGCTGACTAGGGCCGCGGAATCGGTTTAAGCCGATTTTGCTTTGGCAGATGCAGGCGAGCTTAAGTGCAGCTTCAAGGCATACGCCACCGGGATGCGAGGATCGCCTTTGAAGCGTGCGGCAAAATCCGACAATAACGCCAGCGACACACGCGCGTGGCCACTCTGCGCAGCCAACTGCGCCACTTTCAAAGTTTCCGCGGATGTTTTGGGCCGAAAAGTCCGGTCTGCGGTCAATCGCTGCAGCATTACGTCGAGCGCTTCATCGGTGCGCTTTAGGGTGAGAAGGCGTGCAACCCGCTCCTGGGTAAGACGGCAGATATAGCGTGGATCGCCCCAGTTCGCGATACGCGAGCATAGCCAGGCGTAGTCCTCGGCTTCATCGCCCCGAGACTGGAGCCACTCTGCCAACACTCTTAGACTGCGGTTAGGATTGCCGCAACGCAGTGAGCTGTGAGCGTCGAGCACTATGGCCTCGTCCCGGCGCCGCTCATCTTTGCGCCGATCGCGCTGACGGCGCTCGTCCTGGCCCGACCTTCCCTGCAGCCGAGACCTTGCATCCAAGTCGTCCCGCTTCCGGAACGGCGATAGCGCGCCGAACATCGCGGCGCAGGCCGGACGGATGAGGCGGTCGATCAATTTCGACTGAACTGATGGTGGCTGCATCGGGAAAAATCCAATGTAGACGCACCATCATCCAGAAACGCGCCCCGCCAATCCGGAGCTAACGCACAGTTTCAGCCTAAATTTTCGCTGCCAAATAAGTTAAGAGAGCTACTGCGCGCTCGCCAGAGTCGGCCAAGCCTGGTTGCCACGCTCAATATTGGCCGCCACGTCTTGTTTCCACTGGCGCATGGAATCCCGATCCTTGAACAGGTACAGCTTGCCATCCTGAAGCATAAACACCCGCGGGTTTGCAGCTACCCGGTTGCCCCGGGAGGCAGCCAGCGCATCGTAGCCACCGAATTGCGGGGCGAAGTGCTCAGGGTCCGCTTTGAAGGCATCCAGATGCGCCGCGGTGATGAAATAGAATTTCGAGCCCTTGTAAACAAAGCTCTTCTGTTGATCCCCGTCCATGAGTTTCTGTTCATGACTGAAGTAAGTCATCGCGTCGAGCCGGCCCAGCGCAACGCCATTTTCTTCGAGAAAATCGCCGGCTTGCGCCCATGATGCCGCGCCAAAAGAAAGCAGGATAATCGACTTGGTTAGAAGCTTCATTGAAGGTCTCCATGCGAATGTTCGTGATGCTGTGTGACGAGTGGAAATGCAGACGGGGTGGGCAAAAAGACTTCCATGCTGGCAATAACCCGCGGCGGCACGTTTTGTCGCACTGTCGCCAGAGTTGAGACGTAAAGACCGGGAGTCACCGTTTGCCCTCTCTATGTAAGCACTGGTTACTTTACGCCGTCCTCGCATTGATGTAAACAGTGATTACATGTGGTGCGGAAAAAATGATCGGGGCGAATATCATCATGGGGACCTGCGCCAGGCCCTGATTGACTATGCCCTGAGCCGCGTTCGGGCCGACGGCGCCGAAGCCTTCAGCATGCGCGAAGCGGCCCGCGCCGCCGGGGTCAGTTCGGGCGCCGCTTACCGGCATTTCTCGGAAAAAGACGGGCTATTGGTGGCCGTTGCGCAAGGAGGCTTCCAAATTCTGGCCAAAAAAGCTGCCCAAGCCTCCGCCGGCACATCGGGCGCCGAGCGTCTTCGGGCGCTGGGCAATGCCTATATCACCTTCGCTTCCGACGACCCCAACCTGTTCCGCCTCATGTTCAGCCAGATGTGCATGGGCGCCGCCAAAGCGGCCGGCCCACAGGAATTGACTGTGCCATCCGCCTTGAGCCAGCTGCGCGATGCGTTGGCCGAGGTCACCGGAACCGACAGCGCAGAGGTCGACGAAAGTCTGTTGGCAGTGGCTTGGAGCACAGCCCACGGCGCGGCATCTCTGATCTGCGATGGTGTGTGGACCAAAGACGATACGAGGGCCCAAGCCGCATTGGATGAAGTTTGTCGAATGGCGCTGAGCAAGCCGATCAAGAAGTAAGCCCAAGCCGCGCGATGCACCGACGCCAACGATGAGGACGCTGGTCTGAGAAGGACCCTTGCTCATAAGGCTACATTTCAGCTTGGCCGGTGACCGCGACAAAAGTGGCGACACCTTCGCGGACCACGCGGATCAGCAAGGGAGATTGCGGTGTGGGATCCCCGATTTTGCTCAGATCAGCCACGTCAATCAGCCGCCGAGTGCCGGCGTGCGTGATCAGATCGCCCACTTTGAGACCCGCGAGCGCACCTGCGCCGGCTGGCCGAAGCTGCGTCACTATGACGCCGCTTCCCTCATCGGTCGCTTTGATCGATTTTCGAATCTCGTCGGTGGTCGCGGCAACTCCAAGGCGCAGCGCGGGCACCCAGGTGTCTTGATCGCCCGTTAGCGACGGGTCGGAAGGCGCCTCTGGGAGTTTGCCAATCTTCAGCCCCGCTTTTTCCACTTTGCCGTCGCGCAGAATGGTTGCCACCACCAACGCACCGGGGGTGAGGCGGGCAGAGATTTTGCTGAGGGCTTTGAAGGTAACTTGGTCGGCACCGATGCTGAGGAGCACATCTCCCGGAGTCAACGCTTCCGCCGATGGGCCCGCGGGATCGACGACCGTCACCAGAGCGCCCGCAGGAGTCTTCATGCCAATGGCTTTTGCCAATAATGGCGTCAGCTCTTGCGCTGAAATTCCCAAATAGCCGCGCTCCACGTGACCATGAATCTCCAATTGGGTGATCACCGAAGTCACGGTCTCAGCCGGGATTGCGAAGCCCAATCCCACGGAACCCCCACTGGGCGAGAAAATCGCCGATGTCACGCCAACAACTTTGCCATCGAGCGTCAACAGAGGGCCGCCCGAATTGCCATGGTTGATCGCCGCATCGGTCTGCAAGAAATCGATATAAGGATCGTCTTCCAGTATCCGCGATCGTGCGGAGATGATGCCCGCGCTGACGGACTGTCCCAGACCAAAAGGATTGCCGATCGCAATGA
>JAXDQN010000617.1:0-5241 GCA_034667865.1 Gammaproteobacteria bacterium | reverse complement strand
CGATCTGGATTACGTGCCCAACACGGCGCGGCAGATGGCCTTGCAATACACTCTGTCGAATTCGTTCGGCTTCGGTGGCACCAACGGTTCGCTCGTTTTCCGCCGAATTTGAACCGCTGAATCTGATCGAGCAGTTTCCGGACCGCTATCCGGCACTGCTCGAAAGCGGCGCGGTCAGCGCCGCCAATGATGGAGCCCGGTTCGACATCCTGCCTTTCTCCAGCGGCGAATCTCTGCAGCTGACCGCGGATGGTCAACTGACGGGGCCCTGCGCCGGCGGCGCCGGCTTTCTGGCTGCACTGGAAGACTGGTGGAAATCATTGCGTACGCAACCCGGCGGCGAATTGCCGTTCACGGGCGGCTGGGTGCTGTATCTGGGCTACGAGTTGGCTGCAGAAATCGAGCCCAGCCTGGCGTTGCCGCCCAGTCCCGATCATTTGGTGGCGCTGGCAGTGCGCGCGCCCGCCGCCTGGATACGCAATCGCGCCGACGGCCAGGCCTGGTTGATCGCCGAGCCCGGCAGCGAGGCATTGCTCGATGACTTCGTGCGCCATGTTGGCGATCTGCGAGATGGCGAAGTGCGCCGCCCGGCCCCTTTGACCTTGAGCGAAGAAGATCCGGCGAAATTCCTCGACGCCGTGCAGCGCGCATTGCAGTACACCGCGGCCGGCGATGTGTACCAAACCAATCTGTCGCGCCGCTGGCACGCCGAGGCGCAGTCGCCGCTCGATCCAGTGGCTATTTACAAGCGCCTGCGTCAAACAAATCCGAGCCCCTTCGCGGCGCTGCTGTGCGTCGGCGATTTCGCGCTGCTGAGCTCCTCGCCGGAACGGCTGGTATCGATTCGCGGCGACCTCATCGGCACCCGGCCCATTGCCGGCACGCGTCCGCGCGGCGCCACGCCGGCCGACGATGCGGTGTTGATTCGCTCGCTGCTGGAGAACGAGAAAGAACGCGCCGAGCACATCATGTTGATCGATCTGGAGCGCAATGACCTGGGCCGCGTCAGCGTCGCCGGTTCGGTGCACGTCGATGAATACATGACGGTGGAAACTTATGCGCATGTGCACCACATCGTTTCCAATGTCAGTGGGCGCCTGCGCCCGGACGCTTCGCCCATCGATGTGATTCGCGCCTTGTTTCCCGGCGGCACCATCACCGGCTGTCCCAAGATACGCTGCATGCAAATCATCGCCGAGTTGGAGGTTTGCGGTCGCGGCGCCTATACCGGATCGATCGGCTATTTAAACCGCGATGGCGGCTGCGACCTGAACATCTTGATCCGAACCATCACGGCGCGCGGCGCGGCTTTGAGCTTCCGCGCCGGCGCCGGCATCGTCGCCGACTCGATTGCGGCCCAGGAATTGGCGGAAACCCGTGCAAAAGCCGAAGGATTGCTGCGGGCGCTGGATGCGCGGCTGTGAGCACCTGGATCAACGGCCGCCGCCGCGCGTCGCTCGATCATCGCGATCGCGGCCTGCAGTACGGCGATGGCTTGTTCGAAACCATGCGCGTGCGGCACGCACAGATTCGGCTGCTGGATTTGCATCTGCAGCGGCTCTACGCCGGCTGCAAACGCTTGAAAATTGCCGCTCCCGCGCAACCGATGCTGCGCGCCGAATTGCAGAGAATTGCTGCCGGGCGGCGCGAGGGGATATTGAAGCTCATTTTGACGCGAGGCTCCGGCGCCAAGAACGCGCGGCCGGGTTACCGGCCATCCGGCGAGGAACGCTGCACGCGCATCGAAACTCTGCATGCACTGAGCGCGGCGCTGCGCCATACCGACCCCGCTGCGGCGGTGCGCGTGAAGCTATGCCGCACACCCGTGAGCGTGAATCCGGCACTGGCCGGATTAAAGACACTGAACCGGCTCGACTCGGTGCTGGCGCGCAGCGAATGGAGCGATGAACGGATCTGGGAAGGTTTGATGAGCGACGCGGACGGCCATTGGGTCTGCGGTACCATGTCGAACTTGTTTGTTAGGCGCGGATCGATTTTGACGACGCCGCCGGTGAATCGAAGCGGGGTCGCCGGCGTAATGCGTCGCTGGGTGATGCAGAGCGCGGGCAAGGCGCAGCTGCGCGCGCGACAGCGCGAAATCCGTTGGCAGGATTTGCAAGCTGCCGACGAGGTATTCATGACCAATGCCGTGGTCGGCATCAGATCGGTGCGCAGTATCGAAGGAGGCGGCAAGCCGGTGAAGTTCGAGCGATTCGAGGCCTCAGGTGAACTGCGGGCGCTGTTGGAGTCCCGGTGAAGTGGCTGTTGCGCCTCGCGGTGGTCGCGCTGCTGCTGGCCGTGGGGCTGGCTGGCGTTGTCAAATGGGCGGCAAGCACCCTGGACATGCCGTCGCCGCTCAACGCGGCGATTCGTTATAAGGTCGCCGCGGGAGCAAGCTTTGCGCATGTGGCCAACGAGCTGGCAAACCAGGGCGTGGTGGCGCATCCGAAAATATGGTCTCAATACGCGCGCTGGAGCGGCCGGGCCGCGGCCGTAAAAGCCGGCGAGTATGAGATCACGCCGGGAATCACACCGCGCGAGTTGCTCAACAAAATGGTCAGCGGCCAGGTGCTGCTGCACTCATTCACCATTGTGGACGGCTGGCGGGTGCAAGAGATGCTGGAGGCGCTGCACCGCAATCCCGACGTCGCCACCACCTTGCCCGCGGGAACGCCGGCGAGCGTAGCGGCGAGTATCATGGAAAAAATGGGTTCGCCGGGCGTGAACGTTGAAGGGCAATTTCTGCCTGAGACTTATCGCTTTGTACTCGGCACGACGGACATCGAGCTGCTGCGCCAGGCGCATGCCGCCCTCAGTCGCGAATTGCAGGCGGCCTGGGCGGATCGCGAGCCGCAGCTGCCGTTGCACGACGCCAACGAATTGCTGATCATGGCCTCCATCATTCAGAAGGAAAGCGGCATAGCGCAGGAAATTCCCAAGATCGCCGGCCTGTACCTGCATCGCCTCAGCATCGGCATGCGTTTGCAGGCCGATCCCACTGTCATCTATGGTCTGGGGGAGCACTATGACGGCGATATTCGCAGCGTGGATTTGCGCACCGACGGACCCTACAACACTTACACGCGCGCCGGACTGCCACCGACGCCCATCGCCTTGCCCAGCGCCGCCGTCATCCGCGCCACCGCGCATCCGGCGAAAACCGACGCCATTTATTTTGTGGCCTCCACCAAGGGCGATGGCACCCATGTGTTCTCGGCGACGCTGGAGCAGCACAATGCCGCGGTCGCGGCCTATGTTGCCCACCAGCGCCACAAGGCCGCGGCCGAGTCTCATCCATGAGTATGCCGGGCCGATTCGTCACCTTGGAAGGCATCGAAGGCGTCGGTAAAAGCACCCAAGTGACGCGTTTGTCGGCGGCGCTTACCGAGCATGGCATCGAACATGTGGTGACGCGCGAACCGGGAGGCACGCCGCTGGCGGAAAATATTCGCCGCTTGGTGCTTGAGGCGAACGGCGAGTCGGTGCCGCCGACGGCCGAACTGCTGCTGATGTTTGCGGCGCGCGCCGTGCATCTGCACAATCTCATTCAGCCTAATTTACTGGCAGGACGCTGGGTGATTTGCGATCGCTTTACCGACGCGACCTATGCCTATCAAGGGGGCGGACGCGGCATGGCGGCGGAAGCGATTCGGCAACTGGAAGCGATGGTGCAGGGCGACTTGCGTCCGGATCTGACGCTGCTGCTGGATGCGCCCGTGCGGCAGGCTCTGCAGCGCGCGCATCAACGCAACGCCGGAACGCCTGCGGATCGCTTTGAAACCGAACGTGGCGAGTTCTTCGAGCGGGTCGCCGCAGCCTATCGCCTGCGTGCCGAGTTGGAGCCGCGGCGGGTTGCCATGATCGATGCCGCGCAAACGCCTGATGCCGTAACCACGCAAATCTTGAATGTGCTAAAGAAGCGCTCATGGATTTCCTAGGCGCCAACTCCTTGCCCTGGCTCGAGCAAGCACAGCAACAGCTGCGAACCGCCGCGAGCGCCGGCCGCTTGCCGCATTCATTGTTGCTGCTGTCGGCGCCGGGTCTTGGCGCGGAACAACTGGCGCACTGGGTCGCCGGCCTGGCACTGTGTGAATCGTCGGATCCGCGGCCGTGCGGAGTTTGCGCGTCCTGTCGGTTGCTGAGTGCCGACAGCCATCCGGATTCGCATGTAGTGCGACTGGAGGAAGATGCACAGCAAATCAAAATCGATCAGGTGCGCGAGCTGATCGACAGTTTGGGAATGAAAAGTTATCGCGGCGGCTTCAAGGTGGCCATCATCGAGGGCGCAGAGGCATTGAATGCCAATGGCGCCAATGCGTTTCTAAAGACGCTCGAGGAGCCCACGGCGAATACCGTGCTGATCATGATCGCCAGGCCCAATCATCGATTGCCGGCGACCATTGCCAGCCGCTGCCTGCGCATCACTCTGCGCGCGCCCGAGCAGCAAGCGGCGGTTGCCTGGCTCGAGGCGAATTCACCGGCCAAGAAAAACTGGCAGGCCGCCCTTGTCATGGCCGGCGGCGCGCCGTTGCAGGCGCTGGCCATGGAGGCTGCGGGTCTCGACGGGTTGCACGAGGACATGCAAAAAAGCATGGGTCAATTGGCGGCCGGCGCCGTGGACGTGACCTTGCTCGCGGAAAGCTGGAGCCGATCGAATCCGGGACTGCGTATCATTTGGCTTGAGAACTGGATCACACAGCGCGTACATGCAGCGGTTGCAGACCCAAATTCACGTCAAAGTGCGGGACCGGTCCGCTTGCCTGTCGCTTTACTTAAGCCCAAGATAAGGGCCTTATTCGAGCTGTTAGACGCTGCGCGCGACATCAGGCGCTTTGCGTCGACCGGTATGAATCTACAGTTGGCTCTGGAGGCCTTGCTGGTCGGTGGTCGAGAGGCGCTGGCTGAATAAATTGTCGCGGGAATGATAGGAATTGCGCAGTCCAAGTAACAAGCCAGGTCTTCTGACGCTTACCATCAAGGATAAGAGCGCGCTGTATCTCGCCTACATGCCGTTCGTCAAGAACGGCGGCCTATTCATTCCGACCAACAGCAACTATCGCCTCGGCGA
This sequence comes from Gammaproteobacteria bacterium, assembly GCA_034667865.1. Taxonomy (GTDB): domain Bacteria; phylum Pseudomonadota; class Gammaproteobacteria; order Steroidobacterales; family Steroidobacteraceae; genus Bog-1198. Next base: position 173 of record JAXDQN010000617.1, on the reverse strand, counting down.
TGAAGTGTTCATGCTGCTGAATCTGATGGGCGAAGAAGAAAAACTGCCGGTTGCCGGCCGCGTCATATGGATGACGCCGAAGGGCGCCCAGGGCAAACGCACCGCCGGCATCGGCGTGCAGTTCAGCGATCAAGATCGCGGCAACACCCAGAAGAAAATCGAAAACTATCTTG
>JAXDQN010000616.1:0-7260 GCA_034667865.1 Gammaproteobacteria bacterium | reverse complement strand
CATTCTCTTGCGAAACTAAAAACCGTTTCGCAGGCGGATTTGCGCGGTATATCGCTGTTGTTGTTGGCCGATGGGCATTGTCTGCGGGGTCAAGCGCTGGCCGCCTGCGGTCGGCTGGGAGATGGCGATGACGTTGATGAGGTTATCGATGATTTCCGCGCAGTCAGCCTCGAAACCATCTGCCAGCTGGTGGCAGCTGGTTTTGGCTGCACATTCTTGCCGGCGCTGGCCGCGCTTCCGCCGCAACGCACGCAGCCATCATTCGTCATTCGGCCGTTGCAATCTTCCCATGACAGCCGGCGCATTGGCCTGGTTTGGCGTCGGGGTTATCCCAAGGCGCGCGAGTTGGAATTGCTGGGTGATTTGATCATCGCCAATCCACCCGCCGGCACTCGATCCGTATTAACCCGATCAGCAGCCCTTGGTGGCTAGTGATTGCGGCGGGGACGCGTTTCAGACTTTGAAACGCGTCCCGCCAATCGATCAACTCAGGTCAAAGCGGTCGAGAGTCATCACCTTAGTCCACGCCTTCACGAAGTCGCGCACAAACTTCTCTTGTCCATCGGAGGAAGCATAGACCTCAGCCACGGCGCGCAGCTCGGAGTTCGACCCAAAAGCCAAGTCAACCGGGGTAGCCGTCCACTTGAGCGCGCCGGTCTTGCGATTGTGTCCTTCGTAAATGCCTTCGGACCCGGCCGACTTGTTCCAGGAGTACGACATATCGAGCAGGTTCACGAAGAAGTCGTTCGTCAATGTCCCAGGTCGGTCGGTGAATACGCCGTATTGGGTCTGTCGTGCATTCGCATTGAGGACGCGCATGCCGCCGACTAGAACGGTCATTTCGGGAACCGTCAGCGTCAGATTGCTCGCCCGATCGACCAGCATTTCTGCTGGAGAGCGATTTACGCCGGTACCGAAATAGTTGCGGAAGCCGTCTGCGGTCGGTTCGAGCACGGCGAAGGACACCGGGTCGGTTTGCTCTTGCGATGCGTCCGTGCGCCCGGGTTTGAACGGAACGCTCACGGTGTAGCCCGCCTTCTTCGCAGCCTGTTCGACGGCGGCGCCGCCGCCTAAGACGATGAGGTCGGAGAGTGACACCTTCTTTCCACCGGACTGCGCGCGATTGAAATCCTTCTGGATACCTTCCAATCGCTGCAACACCTTGGCGAGTTCTCGCGGGTCGTTGACGTCCCAATCCTTCTGCGGCGCAAGGCGAATTCGCGCGCCGTTCGCGCCGCCGCGCTCATCGGTGCCGCGGAAGGTGGCAGCCGAGGCCCAAGCCGTTCTAACGAGCTCGGAGCCGGCCAAGCCTGATGCGAGGATCTTGGATTTCAGTTCCGCGATGTCCGTCGTGTCGATGATCTTATTGTTGGCCTTGGGCAGCGGATCCTGCCAGATCAGGTCCTCACTCGGAACCTCCGCACCGAGGTACCGAGCACGCGGGCCCATGTCGCGGTGGGTCAGCTTGAACCACGCCTTGGCAAACGCGAGTTTGAATTGCTCGGGATGCTGCCTCCAGCGCGTAGTGATTTCCCGGTAGCTGGGGTCGAATTTGAGCGCCAGATCCGTGGTGAACATGATTGGCGCATGCCTCTTGGCGGGGTCTTGCGCATCGGGCACGAGGTTTGCTCCCTGGCCGTTCGCAGGAGTCCACTGAATCGCCCCGGCGGGACTCTTGGTTTGCACCCAGTCGAAGCCATACAGGTTGTTCAGGTATTGCAGGGTAAACGTGGTCGGACTGGCCGACCATGCGCCTTCCAGGCCGCTGGTGACCGTGTCGTCTCCCTTACCCGTGCCGCAGGTGTTCTTCCAGCCGAATCCCTGCTGCTCGACGCCGGCGGCGGCTGGCGCGGGCCCCACGCACTTGGACGGATCGTGCGCACCATGTGCCTTGCCGAAGGTGTGACCACCCGCGATCAGCGCAACGGTCTCCTCGTCGTTCATCGCCATGCGGCCAAAGGTCTCGCGAATGTCCTTGGCGGCGGCCAGCGGATCCGGATTGCCGTTCGGACCCTCGGGATTCACATAGATCAAACCCATCTGAGCCGCCCCGAGCGGCTTCTCCAGTTTCCGGTCACCGCTGTAACGGTCGTCGCCGCCCAAAAACTTTTTCTCCGGTCCCCAGTAGACCAGGTCCGGCTCCCAGTCATCCGCGCGTCCGCCTCCAAAACCAAAGGTCTGAAAGCCCATTTGCTCCAGCGCGACATTCCCGGTCAAAACCATCAGGTCGCCCCAGGAAATCTTTTCTCCGTATTTCTGCTTGATCGGCCACACCAAACGGCGCGCCTTATCGAGATTCCCATTGTCGGGCCAGCTGTTGAGCGGCTCGAATCGCTGTTGCGCGCCGCTCGCACCGCCGCGACCGTCACCGGTGCGATAAGTGCCGGCGCCGTGCCAGGCCATGCGTATGAAGAACGGGCCATAGTTGCCATAGTCGGAAGGCCACCAATCCTGCGAAGTCGTCAGGACTTTGGCGATGTCCTGTTTCACGGCTTTAAGATCAAGACTCAAGAACGCCTTGGCGTAGTCGAATTTCTCTCCAAGCGGATTGGACTCGGCCGCGTGCTGTCGCAGCGGCGACAAGTCGAGTTGCTCGGGCCACCAGAACTGGTTCGGCCTCGGAGCGCCCTCGGCGCCGACGGCAATTGTTGAAATCAAAGGTAGCGCTGCAATCGCACTTGCGACCAGCAATACCATCGAGTGTTTCTTCCCCATATATATATATCTCCTCAATCGAATGCAACCCCAGACGAAGCGGCAATTCTATGGCCGCACCCCTACAGGCTTGATTCATTTATTCGATTGCTGCGATAGATATAAGGAATGGAATTGACCGGCGCAAAGCGAGGAGGGCGCCGCCATGCGCCGGCACGGGAATCAACTGAGACCGCGCTCAACCATGCTCACCAATCGCTCACCGAGCGCCAGCACCCTCTCATGCGGCATCTCATTAAGCGGCCCTTCGAGCGCCAACAGCGCCAGACCATGCACGGTCGACCAGGCTAGATACTCCGCATCTTGGCGGTCTTTCTTTTTGAGCAATCCGCTGTCCAGCATGCGATCCAACGCCAGCGACAGCAGTTGAAACGGATTGAGCCCCATTGACGCTGTATTGGCCGGATTCTGCTCATGGACGGATGGTGGAATTGAGAAAGCGGTGCGAAACATCCCCGGCTCGCTCATCGCAAATCTGAGATATCCCATGCCCACGGCGCGCAGGCTCCTGCGAGCAAACAACTTGGGAACGCGGCCCGGCCCGATCTTACCCAACTCCTCTTCAATGGCTGCCGCAAGCTTGGAAATGCAGGCTGACCGGACGGCATCCAACAACGCGGCTTGGCTGGCAAAATGTCTATATGCCGCGTTCGGTGAAACCTCGGCCTGACGCGTCGCTTCTCGTAGAATGACCGCGTCGGGCCCGCCAACGCGAGCCATCTTCAGCCCCGACGCCACCAGTGCGTTGCGCAAATCGCCATGGCGAAATGTCTTGCGTTTCTTGGCGTTAGCCATTGTTTTCCATGATTATTCGATCGAAAGTGTACACCCAAGAATAAAACTCGTAGACACGGTCCACATGCAATCCTAATATAAGTGTACAGTGTCTACTTACATCTCAACGCAATCACGCAACAGAAAGGTGCACCATGGCAGACGGCTTCACTTGGTACGAACTCTGTACGAACGATATGGACAAGGCAGTCAACTTCTACAAGAAAGTGGTCGGCTGGGACGTCAGGGATGCAGGCATGCCCGGCTTCAAGTACATGCTGTTCGGCAAAAACGGCAAGGACGTCGGCGGCATGATGACCTGGGCTGGCTCCGGTGCGCCCGAGATGCCTCCCCAGTGGATGGGGCATATTCATACCTCAAAGCTGGATGAAGAACTTAAGGCCGTGACGGCTGACGGCGGCGCTATTCTCAAACCTGCTCAGGACATCCCAGGCGTTGGCCGCTTCGCTGTCGTCACGGACCCGCAAAAGGTCATGTACATGTTGTTCGAACCCGGCCAGCAAGACGCTCCATCACGACTGGATCAAAAAGCTGCGGGGAACGTGGGCTGGCACGAGCTGCTCACCGATGACGGTGCGACAGCTTTTGATTACTACGCGAAACATTACGGCTGGCAGAAGGACTACGCGCACGATATGGGCCCGATGGGCGTCTATCAGACGTTCCGTACCGACCGACCCCTCTACACGGGTGGGATGATGAATCGCAAAGGCCCCGGTATTCCAGAAGGCATCCCGGCGCACTGGAAATATTATTTCAACGTTGACGACATCGAGGCCGCTCAAAAGCGCGTGGTTGATGCCGGCGGGAAAGTCACGATGCCTCCGATGGAGGTTCCCGGAGGTTCTCGCGTGATGCAGGCAATCGACGATCAAGGCGGCCCTTTCGCTTTGACGCAGCCACCGAAACCTTAGCCGCAGGCTGTTACCTGATCGCTGTCGAACGGGTTACAACCGGTAGCAACACCGCGCTTTGGCCGCCGGTACCGCGCTGTACCGTCATTTCCGCGCTCTTGTAGTCAGTCGGCTTCGCAAAGAAGATGTTGGGCACGAACGTCTGGGGATTGCGATCGTAGAGCGGAAATAAGCTCGATTGAATTTGTACCATGATGCGATGCCCCGGCTTGAAGACGTAATTGACGGTGGGCAGACGAAATTTGTACTCTTGGACCTTTCCCGCTGGGATCGGTGAGGGATGCTCGAAGCTGTTTCGGTAGCGTCCGCGGAAAATATCGAGGCTGATGGCAAGTTGATAACCGCCCATGGTTGGCTGTGCGACGTCGCTCGGTGGATAAACGTCGATGAGCTTCACGACAAAGTCGGCGTCGGTGCCCGTGATTTTAACGAACAGATCGGCTATCGGCGCTCCTTCAACCGTCACTGCGCGCTCCAAGACTGGTGTTCGATAGGTGAGAACGTCGGGACGCGTCGCAGCGAATCGCTGATCCTGTACCAACCATGTGGCCCAACGTGGGTGGTCTTGCATGCTAACCGGGGTTTCCAGGAAGGGCACGGGCTTGGCCGGATCGGAAACGTAACTATCCTCTTGATTGCGCGCAGTGCCGGGCTTATCGAAACTGAGTTCCGCATTCTTTTCGAGATATAGCGGCGTCAGCGAGTCTGCCGCGGCTCCAGGCCAGTCTGAAAATTTATCCCAATGATTTTCCGCGGCGTTGTAAATCAATACGGACGGGATCGGCTCGGCAGGCTTCTGATCCTTCAGATAAGTGTTGAAGAATGGAACGAGCACTTCCTTGCGGAAATCCCCCGCAGTATCGCCTCGCCACTTCAGCGGACCCAGACTGTCGGCCACTCTGTTCACTTGGCTGTGCGACCAAGGTCCCATCACCAAATGATTGTTGTCCGCCACTCCTTTGGCCTTCAGCGCCTCCCAGGTGTGGATCGCGCCGTACATGTCTTCTTGGTCCCACAAGCCTTGCAGCCACATGGTAGGTACGCTCGAGGCCTTGGCAGTCACCAGTTGATCGAGTGCCTGCCCCTTCCAGAAAGCGTCATACGCGGGATGCGCCGTCATGCGGTGCCAGAAAGGCAGTTGGTCCATGCCGTGCGCCTGCGCGTACGCGCCCGCTGAGCCGGCATCCAAGAAGTTCTCGTAGTCGTCATAGCCCCAGCGAGCCACGGGCTCGCCCTTGCCGGTCTGCGACATCTGCCCGGTGAAATAGTCGAGATTGGTCTGGCGGAACGCGCCGTAGTGAAACCAATCATCGCCCATCCAGCCGTCGATCATCGGGCTTTGAGGCGCGGCGACCTTGAGCGCGGGGTGCGGACCCAGCAAAGCCATGGTTACAGTCCAGCCGTCATAGGACGAACCGATCATGCCGACTCGCCCGTTGCTCTCCGGCACATTTTTTACCAGCCAATCGATCGTATCGTAGGCGTCTGTGGTGTCATCGGTCTGGCTGGGATTGAGCGGTCCGATCGGGGGACGCGTCATGACATAGCTGCCACGGGAGCCGTATTTGCCGCGTATATCCTGTGCAATCAGGATGTAGCCATCATCGACCCATTCGCGGTTGGGAGTCCAAACCGCATCACGGAGGTGTGGACTGTCGACTTTGGAGTCTTCGCTGGCATCGTAGGGTGTTCTCTCAAGGAGCATCGGCAATCCGCGTGCGTTCTTAGGCAACACTATGATTGTGTGAAGTTCGACGCCGTCGCGCATGGGGATCATCACGTCCCGCTTTAGATAGTCGTAATTAGCTTCTGGCCTCTTCCACTTCTCGGGGACATCGCTCCCAGTCTGCACCAGGTCCGAATCTTGCTTCGGCGGCGGTGCTGCCACCGCGAGATAAGTGCAAAGAAATGTGAGCACGGCGAGAGCGACACGCATGCTCAAATGCGTTTTAGTGGTTTCTCGAGGCATCGTCACTGTGTCTCTCCGTCAGTGCTATGGCTGGGCATTTTTCAAGGCTGCTAACAATACCCATATCGGTACCGCTGCGCAGCGACTATTTGTGGCGGTATGCACAAGCTCGGTTAACATGACGCGTCTAACACATCCAGGAACGACCATGACAAGCCCCATGTTTACCAACTCGGTCCCCGTCTTTAAGCAATTGTTGACGGCCTTGAAAGCCATACTGACGCAGGCCGGCGCACATGCGGCAGCCAAATCAATCGAGCCTGATGCCCTGTTGCAGGCGCGTCTTTATCCAGACATGTTTCCGCTGGTTAAACAGGTGCAGACCGCTGCCGATTTTGCACGCGGAGTGTCCGCACGCTTAGCTGGCATGGATGTTCCCAATTTTGAAGGCAAGGAAAACAGCTTCGCCGATCTCGACCAATTGCTCGCGCAGACTCTGAAATTTCTGGACAGCGTGGACTCCGGTCAATTCGCAGGCAGTGAAACCAAGGAAATCGTGCTCCGTCCTGGTACGCCCAAGGAAAAGAAGCTCAGTGGTCAGGTCTATCTAGCCAACTACGGCTTACCTCAGTTTCTGTTTCACGTCACGACTGCCTATGCACTGTTGCGTCACAACGGCCTGCCGATCGGCAAGCGCGATTTCATGGGTGCGTATTAGATTTACAACCGAGTGAAATGAACCTCGGCGGGGGTGCCTGCGGCGGTCAGATGGAATAAAGCCGTTGCCTGGCAAGTCTCTCTTACGGAGTATTCAACCGCTGCCGAAACGGTCACCGATCGGCGGCTCATCGGAGATTCAGTTGGTGCACTTTCTATGCCGCCGCCGCGCGCTGTTTGCTTCAATTGCAGCCGCAATTGGAATCGCCA
>JAXDQN010000615.1:0-5822 GCA_034667865.1 Gammaproteobacteria bacterium | reverse complement strand
CCGACCCGGTCAAGCATCGACTGATCGGGAACCTCAGCGAGGCATTTGCCCGAGGCAAGCAGCTGTATCAGCGCTCGCCCGCGATCACGGCCGGCGAACTGTACGACTATGTGGCCGGCATGGCAGGGGAATACGGCTGGGAGTTCGGTGCCTCCAGCGCCGGCCACTTGGTCGGGCATTTTCCGCACGAGCGGCCTCCCGGCGATTCCACCCGCTTCTCGATTCGCAGCGGCAATACGACCTCGCTGCGCGAGCCCGATGCCAAGGGAGATGCGCGACATTGGATATTGGAAATCCATTTCGTGGATCGCAGCCGCCAAATCGGCGGATTTTTTGAAGAGCTGCTCACCGTCGATGGTTGATCTCACGTCATGTGCCTAATCCTGGTCGCATGGCGCAGTACTGCCGATTTTCCCTGCGTAATTGCCGCCAACCGCGATGAATTTCATGCGCGCGGCGCTGCAGCGGCGCATTGGTGGCCGACTGAGCCGCAGATTCTGGCCGGACGGGATTTGCAGGCGGGCGGTACCTGGCTCGGCATGACTCGCAGCGGCCGTTTCGCGGCACTCACGAACTATCGCGATCCGGAGCAGCGTCGACCCAATACTCCCAGTCGCGGGATGTTGGTGACCTCAATTCTTGATTCGGGCGCGAGCACGCGCGAGATCCTGAAACGATTGCACCAGGAAGGCGCGGCTTACAACGGCTTCAATGTGCTTTTTTCCGATGGCGAGCGATTGGCAATCTACGAAAGCATGTCCGGCGCCGGCCGTGAACTCGGGCCGGGCATCTATGGGCTCTCGAATCATTTGCTCGACACGCCGTGGCCCAAGGTGCAAGCGGCCAAGTCGCGTCTCTCGGCGGCGCTGGCGGATCTGCCCGATACGAAGTCGGCGCTGGCGCTGTTGCGCGACGCTGAGCTGGCGCCCGACGAAACCCTGCCGAAGACGGGCATGAGCGTGGAGTGGGAGAGATTGCTGTCGAGCGCCTTTATCCGCTCGCCGAGCTATGGCACGCGCTGTTCGACGGTGGTGCAAATCGACCGAGCGGGCCATGCATCTTTCGATGAATGGACCTGGGATACCGCGGGCCAGGAGACGGCGAGAGTCAGCGTTCAGTTTGAGTTGCGTACCGTTCAACTCGGATAGCGGATACGATAACGTATGGACTCGTCACGGCTGCCGGATTCAATTGCCGCATCGCACGGCCTTCGCGACCGCGCGGTGGGAATCGTCGCCACCGCGTCGCTATTGGCCATGCTGTATTTTGCGCGCGACGTGCTGGTGCCGATCACGCTGGCTTTCATCCTCAGTCTGCTGATTGCGCCGCTGGTGCGCAGACTGCGGCATTACGGATTTGGACAGACCTGGTCGGTGATGGCGGCGGTGCTGTTGTTGGCGATCTGCTTCGGAGCTTTCGCCACCGTCATTGGCTCACAGCTGGTGCGCATGGCCGACAGCTTGCCGCAGTACGAACAGACCATCCGCTACAAACTAGAAACCTTGAACTCGGTGACGATAGGCAAGTTCAACAGGCTCACGGGTCCGGCGGGGCGGTTGTTCAATCGCGAACCAGCTCACGAAGTTGCACACAGCTTGGATGCAAGTGATGTGCTGAACTCAGCCGCGCCCATTCCGGTCGAGTTGCGCGAGCCGCCGACCAATCCCCTGCAAATAATCCAGAAGGTGTTGGGCTCGGTGTGGGTGCCCATCGAAACCACCGGCATCGTGTTGGTGGTCCTGGTATTCGTGCTGCTCGAACAGGAGGGGCTGCGGGATCGTTTCATTCGCATTGCGGGAGGCACCGATATTCGGTTGACGACCCTCGCGATCAACGATGCCGGCGAGCGTCTGTCGCGATTCTTCGTGTCACAGTTTGCCGTGAACTTCGGCGTAGGCCTGGCGATTTGGATCACGCTCAGCATTATTGGCTTGCCGCATCCGATGCTGTGGGCGGCGCTCACGGCGGTGTTGCGCTTCGTGCCCTATGTTGGCGTGTGGATCGCTGCGCTGTGTGCGCTGCTGGTGGCCGCGGCCGTAGATGCATCCTGGTCCCTGACCTTCGCCACGCTGGCACTATTCGTCATCGTGGAGTTGATTGCCGGCCAGCTGGTCGAGCCGCAGCTGTTTGGTCATACCACCGGACTGTCGCCGCTGTCGGTGGTGATTGCCGCGATCTTTTGGAGCTGGTTGTGGGGTCCGGTCGGGCTTATCGTCTCCACGCCCCTGACCCTGTGCCTGTTGGTAGCGGGCCGGCACATCAAGGCCTTGAGCCTGCTGGACATCTTGCTTGGCGATACTCAAGCGTTGACCATGCCGCAGCGATTTTATCAGCGCGCACTGTCGGCCGATTCGGATGAGATCATCGCCAGCGCGCGGGAGTTTCTGAAACGCAATTCATTTGCGAACTATTGCGATCTGGTGCTGATGCCGGCGCTACACCTGGCGCGTCTGGATTTGGAAGCAGGGGTGATCTCGCCCGATCAGCAGGCCAAGGTGCGCGCCGCCATGGTGGCGGTCATCGCGGCCATCGGCGGAGGCGGTCGCCGCCCGTCACGGCGCCGACACCGCGATCCGGTATTGGCCAATACTACGGTGGGGCGACAATTGCGCCAGCAGCGCGAACAGGTCAGCGGTCGATGGCAGGGACCGTTGACGGTGCCACCGGGCTCGGTGATGGTTTGTGTGGGCCTAGGATCCATGGCCGACGACTTGGCCACCGAGTTGCTGGTGCGCATACTGCGCGAGCAGAAAATCGATGCCCGGCACATGTCGCTGGAGGATTTAGCCGCCGCACCGCCGCCGAATGCCGCGGAAGCCGTATCGTTGGTCTATATCGTCAGCGCCTTTCCAAGTGAGGAGCGCGAGCGAAGCGATAGCACGGCCGAGGAGATTCGTAGCCGCTTCCCGCAGGCGTGCATCGTTGCCGTGCTGCTGCCGGGATTGCTGCTGCAGCCGCAGGCCGATGGCCTGCTCGCGGAGACGCCCGGCTTGCACGGTGCGGATAAATCCGCGTCGTCATTGAGTCATGCCGTGCAAATCTGTGTCGATATGCATCATCCCGCGTAGCCGACATGTGGCTGGCGCAAACATCGCCTCGAGAGCGGCGCGCGATATGGGCTGCCTACGGTGGCTTTGGCCTCGACGGCTTCGATTACTTGGTGTACAGCTTCATCATCCCCACCTTGCTCGGCGTGTGGGGAATGAGTAAGGCGCAGGCCGGATACATCGGCACGGGCACGCTGCTGACCTCAGCCGTCGGCGGTTGGGGCGCCGGCGTACTAGCCGATCGCTATGGTCGAGTGAGAATGTTGCAGCTCACGGTGCTGTGGTTCGCGGCCTTCACCTTTCTAAGCGGTTTTACCCAGTCGTTCGGGCAATTGTTTTTCACACGCGCCATGCAGGGATTCGGCTTCGGCGGCGAATGGGCGGTCGGCTCGATCTTGGTGGCGGAAACGGTCAATCCAGCTTATCGCGGCAGAGCCGTAGGATGGGTGCAAAGCAGTTGGTCCGTGGGTTGGGGGGCGGCCGCGCTGGCATTTTGGATCGTGAGTGCGGTGGCGCCTCCTGAGTTGGCGTGGAAAATTGTTTTTTGGCTCGGACTGCTGCCGGGCTTGCTGGTGCTGTACATCCGCCGCAACGTCGCGGAACCGGCGGTGTTTTTGCAGACGCGCGCCTTGCGGTTGCTGCAAGCAGCCCCGCGCAGCCGATTTCTGGATATCTTCCGGCCGCCGCTGCTGTTGACCACGGTGCTGGCGACGGCGCTCTCGACCGGCATGTTAGGGGCCTATTACTCGGTGACCTTGTGGCTGCCGACTTTTCTTGCCACCGAACGGCATATGTCGGTCGCGGGCACCACGGGCTACCTGCTGATGGTGATCCTCGGTTCCTGGGTCGGTTACCAGGTGAATGCGTGGCTCACGGATTTGTTGGGACGACGACTGGGGTTTATTTCGTTCGCTTTCTGCGGAGCGGTTTTGATCCTGCTCTACACGCGTATGCCGGTCGCCGGCGGGATGTTTCTCATCGGTTTTCCGTTGGGTTTTTTCCTGTTGGGAATTTTTTCAGGCATGGGCGCATACCTGTCGGAATTGTTTCCCAGCCAATTGCGCGGTTCGGGACAAGGCTTCACTTATGGTGTCGGCCGAGCCATCGGCGGATTCTGTCCGCTGCTCATCGGCCAATTGAGCAACCATATTCCGCTGGGCGACTCGATCGGCGCTTTCACCGCCGCCGCTTATGCGTTGGTCATGATCTCGGCATGGGCGTTGCCTGAGACCCGGGGCAAGGTATTCGAGGCATCCTAGTGTGAAGCGCTGGGAATTTTGGATCGATCGCGGCGGCACCTTCACCGATGTAGTGGGATGCGCGCCCGATGGCTCGATGCGCACCTTGAAGCTGCTGTCGGAGAATCCAACGCAGTACGAGGATGCTGCGGTGAGCGGTATACGCCGCCTGCTCGAGCTGAGGCCCGCGGATCCCATCACCCCCGACTTGGTCGGCAGCGTGAAAATGGGGACCACCGTTGCAACCAATGCGCTGTTGGAACGCAAGGGGGAGCGCACGTTGCTGGTGGTCACGCGCGGATTCCGCGATGCGCTGCGCATTGCTACACAGGCGCGCCCGCGGCTGTTCGACACGCACATCGTGCTGCCGGACATGTTGTACGAGCACGTGATCGAAGCGTCCGAGCGAATCGGTGCTCAGGGCGAGGTTGTCGAGGCGCTCGATCAGGCCGCGCTGGCCGGCGAGTTGCAGGCGGCCTATGCCGACGGCTTTCGCAGCTGCGCCATCGTCTTCATGCATGGTTACCGCTACGTTCAACACGAGGTGAGTGCCGGCGAACTCGCCCGCGCGCTCGGCTTCAGCCAGGTGTCGGTGTCCCACCAAGTCAGCGCGCTGATGAAATTCGTGCCGCGCGGCGACACCACGGTGGTTGACGCCTACCTGTCGCCGATCTTGCGGCGCTACAGCGGGCGCCTGACGGCACTGATGCCCGGCGTGCCGGTGTACTTCATGCAAAGTTCAGGCGGGTTGACCCTGGCGAGCGCGTTCCGCGGCAAGGACGCCGTGTTGTCGGGGCCCGCCGGCGGCATTGTCGGCATGGTACGGACGGCGCAGGCGGCAGGGCATGCGCGGGTGATCGGATTCGACATGGGCGGGACATCGACCGATGTCAGCCACTTTGCCGGCGACTACGAACGTGCCTTCGATACCGAGGTCGGAGGCGTGCGCATCAGCGCGCCCATGATGCGCATCCACAGCATTGCCGCGGGTGGCGGCTCCATCATTCGATTCGATGGCTCACGCCTACGGGTGGGTCCCGAATCCGCAGGCGCGAATCCCGGGCCTGCGTGCTATCGGCGCGGTGGACCGCTGACCATCACCGATGCCAACGTCATGCTGGGGCGCATACAACCTGGGTATTTTCCCGCGGTATTCGGCAGCGGCGCCGATGAAGCGTTGGATGCCGATGCAGTCACCACTGGATTTGCGGAGTTGGCAGGACGCATGTCGCAGGCATCGGGTCTCGCGATATCGGCGGAGCAGGCCGCCGCCGGCGCGCTGCAGATTGCCGTCGGTGACATGGCCAATGCGATCAAGCGAATCTCGGTGATGCGTGGCTACGATGTCAGCGGCTACACGCTGCAATGTTTCGGCGGTGCGGCCGGCCAGCACGCCTGCTCGGTGGCCGACGCGCTGGGCATTGCGCGCATCTTCGTGCACAAATTCGCCGGGGTATTGTCTGCTTACGGCATGGGTCTGGCTGATCAAATCGCCATGCGTAGCGCCGCGCTTGAAATGCAAGTGAGCGAGCAGGGG
>JAXDQN010000614.1:0-8701 GCA_034667865.1 Gammaproteobacteria bacterium | reverse complement strand
CCTCGTCGATCACGTGATCATCGGCAGGCGGCGCAGGCTCGGCCGGCTGCGCCGCCTGGGTCACCGAGTCGATGAGCTGGGTCAGCCGCACCCCATGCTCGATGCTGGTATCGAGCTCGAAGGTCAGGGTCGGCGTGTAACGGATCATCAGCGATTTCGACAGCGCATTGCGCAGAAAATTGGCGGCACTTTCCAAGCCGCGCTGCACCTTCGGGTCCGGCCCATCCTTGCCGAAGATCAGGTAGTACACGGTGGCGGTGCGCAAGTCACCGGTGACGTTTACCGCCGTGATGGTGACATTGCCGATGCGGCCATCCTTGACCTCGCGGCGCAGCAGATCGCCAAGCTCGCGCTGGATCTGCTCGCCGAGTCGCCGCGCACGCGGATTATCCTTGGCCATGCGCTACAGCGTCCGGGCGACTTCCACCCGCGAATAGCATTCGATCTGATCGCCTTCTTTCACGTCGTTGTAGTTCTTCACGCCGATGCCGCACTCGGTGCCCGCGCGCACTTCGTTGACATCGTCCTTGAAGCGCTTCAAGGACTCCAAGGCGCCCTCGAAGATCACCACGTTGTTGCGCAGCACGCGAATCGGAAAATTGCGGCGCACGTAACCGTCGATCACCATGCAGCCGGCCACTGTGCCGAACTTGCTCGAGCGGAACACGCTGCGCACTTCGGCAAGGCCGACGATCTGTTCTTTGACCTCGGGCGACAACATGCCCGTGAGCACCGCCTTGATGTCATCGATGGCCTCGTAAATGATGCTGTAGTAGCGCACATCGACGCCATGATCCTTGATGGCGGTACGCGCCGCGGCGTCGCCGCGGACGTTGAAGGCAATGATGCGCGCCTTGGAGGCGGCAGCCAGGGTGACGTCGGACTCCGTGAGACCGCCCACGCCCGAGGCCACGATGTTCACCGCGACTTCGCTGGTGGACAAGGCGTTCAATGCGTCGCGCAGTGCCTCGACGCTGCCTTGCACATCCGCCTTCAGCAGGATCTGCACCAAGTCGGCCTTGCTTTCGCCCATGGTGGAGAACACGTCCTGCATGTTGGTGGCTTTCGCCGCCAACTTCACATCGCGCGATTTGGACTGACGGTGCATGGCCACTTCGCGGGCTTTGCGCTCGCTCTCCACCACCAGCAGTTCATCGCCGGCATTGGGCGCGCCCGACAATCCCAGCACCACCACCGGAATCGACGGGCCCGCGGTCTCCACCGGCTTACCCGCCTCATCGAACAGCGCGCGCACCCGGCCGAACTCCTGCCCGATGAGCAGCGGATCGCCGAGCTTCAGCGTGCCGCGCAGCACCAGCACGGTGGCCACGGCGCCGCGGCCCTTCTCCAGGCTGGATTCGATCACGTAGCCGGCCGCCAGTCCCGTTGTCGGCGCCGTCAACTCCATGACCTCGGCCTGCAGCAAAACGCTGTCCAACAGCTGATCGACGCCTTGCCCGGTTTTTGCCGAGACCGGCACGAAAATATTTTCGCCGCCCCACTCTTCCGGAATCACGCCGAACTTGGTGAGGTCCTGCTTGACCTTGTCCGGGTCGGCTTCCGGCTTATCGATCTTGTTCAGGGCCACGATAATCGGCACTTTTGCAGCTTGCGCGTGCTGGATGGCTTCGATGGTCTGCGGCATGACGCCGTCATCCGCACCGACCACCAAGATCACGATGTCCGTGACCTGTGCGCCGCGGGCGCGCATCGAGGTGAAGGCCGCATGGCCCGGGGTGTCCAGGAAGGTCACCATGCCCTTGGCCGTTTCGACGTGATAGGCGCCGATATGCTGGGTGATGCCGCCGGCTTCGCCGGCCGCCACCTTGGTTCTACGGATGTAATCCAACAACGATGTCTTGCCGTGGTCGACGTGACCCATGACGGTGACCACCGGCGGACGCGGCAATACTTCGAGCGATGAATCGGTTTCGCCCTGCAAATCGTCTTCGATGATGTTTTCCTTGCGCAGCACGGCGGTGTGGCCCATTTCTTCGACCACCAGCACGGCGGTGTCCTGCTCGATCATTTGATTGATCGTGGCCATCACGCCCATGTTCATCATGACTTTGATGACTTCAGTGGCCTTGACCGCCATTTTTTGCGCCAATTCGCCCACGGTCATCGCCTCGCCGATGGCGACTTCACGCACCACGCGCGCTGTCGGCATTTCGAAGCCATGCTTGGCGTCGCTGTCGCCGCCCATGGAACGACGCCGGCCGTCGCGCGATTTCTTCTTCTTATGGCGCGAGCTGACGTCGCCGACGATGTGCAGCTCCTGGCGCCCGTAACGGGTGGCCTTGTCGTCGACCACTTCACGCACCGCCTTGCCGGGCTTGACCGCGGCCGCCTTGCGTTCACGTTCAGCGGTTTCGCGCGCCTGTACCTCGGCGGCACGACGCGCTTCTTCCTCGGCGCTGCGTTTGCGGTTTTCTTCATCGCTGCGCTTGCGATTCTCTTCTTCCAGGCGCGCACGATCGGCGCGCTCTTTCTCGAGGCGCTCCTGTTCGACGCGCTCCAACGCGGCTTTGGCCTGCTCTTCGGTTTCGCGCTGTTTGTCGATCTCTTCCTGTTGATGCCGGGCCTGATCCTCCAGGACTTCGCGCTTTACGTAGGTCCGCTTGCTGCGCACCTCGACGTTGACCGTGCGCGCCCGCCCCTGCGGACTGGCGAGCTTCAATTCGGACTGCGATTTGCGGCGCAGCGTAATCTTGCGCGGGGCCGCGTCGCCCTGTTGTTCGCCATGCCCATGGCTGCGGCGCAGATGCGTCAGAAGTTCATGCTTCGCGTCCTCGCTGATCATGTCCTCCGCGCTGTCGACTTTGATGCCGGCCTGATCTAACTGCTGCAGCAGACGATCGACCGGTACCTTCAGCACCTCGGCGAATTGAGCGACGGTTACATCTGCCATACTTGCTCCTAAACCTTAGCTTCTTCCGCGAACCAGTGCTTGCGGGCATCCATGATCAATTCCGCGGCTTTCTTCTCATCGACACCGCCCATCTCAACCAGCTCATCGACCGCCAGGTCAGCCAGATCGTCGCGGGTGCGCACGCTCTTGCGCGCCAGAGCCTTAGCGAGCTGCTCGCCGGCGATTTCGATCAAATCCGCAGCCGGCTCCGCGCCATCCACGGACTCCTCGCTGGCGATCGCCTGGGTGAGCAGCACATCGCGCGCGCGGGTGCGCAGCTCCTTGACGATCTCCTCGTCGAACTCCTCGATGCCATTCAGCTCGCTGGCCGGCACGTAGGCGATCTCTTCGATGGTGGAGAAGCCTTCCTGCACTAAGATGCTGGCCACGTCGGCATCGACGTCCAGCTGCTTCATGAATGTCTCGCGCAACGCCAGAGATTCGGTTTCGCTCTTCGCCTCGGCCTGCGATTCGCTCATCACGTTCAACTCCCAACCGGTCAATTCGCTGGCCAGGCGGATGTTCTGGCCGCCGCGGCCGATGGCCTGCGACAGCTTGTCTTCCGAGACCGCGATGTCCATGGAATGCGAATCCTCATCCACCACGATGGAAGTGACTTCGGCAGGCGCCATGGCGTTGATCACGAACTGCGCGTTGTTGTCATCGAAGGGAATGATGTCGACGCGCTCGCCGGCGATCTCGTTCGACACGGCTTGCACACGCGAGCCGCGCATGCCGACGCAGGCACCCACCGGATCCACTCGAGGATCGTTGCTGCGCACCGCGATTTTCGCGCGTACACCCGCATCGCGCGCGGCCGCAAGGATGTTGATCAATCCCTGGCCCACCTCGGGCACTTCCAATTTGAACAGTTCGATCAAGAATTCCGGCGCGGTGCGCGACAGGAACAACTGCGGGCCGCGCGGCTCGGTGCGGACCTCCTTGAGGAATGCCTTGATTCGATCCTGCGAGCGAACCGGCTCGCGGGGAATCATCTCTTCGCGGGCGATGAAGCCTTCGGCATTCGCGCCCAAGTCAACATATACGCCGTTGCGGTCGACGCGCTTGACGATGCCGCTGACCAAGGTGCCGGCGCGATCCTTGTAGGCATCGACGACCTGCGCACGCTCCGCTTCGCGCACTTTCTGCACGATCACCTGCTTGGCCGTCTGCGCCAAGATTCGCCCGAACGGCACCGACTCCATCGGCTCTTCCACATAGCCGCCCGGCACCACGTCCTTATCGAGATCGCGCGCGTCGTCCAAGCGCAGTTCGCGCTCCGGCACTTCCAGCTCGGTGGATTCGTCGGCGAACACCTTCCAACGCCGAAAAGTGTCATAGCCGCCGGTCTTGCGGTTGATGGACACGCGCACGTCCAACTCCTCGCCATGCTTCTTGCGAGTCGCGGACGCCAACGCAGCTTCGAGCGCATCGAAAATAATTTCTTTGTCGACGCCCTTTTCGTTCGAGACGGCGTCCACCGCCATCAAAATTTCTTTGTTCATAGACCTAAAGACTCCTGGTCACTCCGGCCGCAATCTCGCTTTCTGAATTCGATCGAGCGGCAGGCTATGCGCCTTGCCGTCGACCTCTACTACAATCGTGTCGCTCGTCACCGACTTCAATACCCCGGCAAAACGCCGTCTGCCCTCGATCGGCAGCTTCAGTTCGGCGAAAACCCGCTCGCCGACGAAGCGCTCGAAATGCGCGCGCGTGCGCAAGATCCGATCGAATCCCGGCGAAGAGACCTCAAGCGTGTAATTCCCCTTGATCGGATCCTGGGATTCGAGCACCTGACTCACCTCGTGGCTCACACGGGCGCAATCGTCCACGGAAATGCCGTCCCCAGAATCTTCTGCTCGCCGATCGATGAAAATCCGCAAAATCCCGCCGCGCCCTTCGCGCCCGTACTCGAGATCCACCAACTCATAGCCCAACGACTCGATCGGCGGCTCTAACAAGCGCATCAAGGCGTCGCGCATCTTGATATCCCAACCTGTAAAAACAAAAAGGGGACCATCGGCCCCCTTCATTCAACCAAAGACCCGCAAGCGGGCCTTAATTTTAAGCCAAGCGCGTAAGCCTCAAATCCAAGCCCCCGCCGAGGGCCGCGATTATAGGCAAAGAGGCCTAGGTCGTAAACCCTGATTTTAAAGAATCAAAGCCTCAAAAAACTCAAGGCCGCATCGCTGCGGCCTTGAGTAATCGCTTAAATCTTAAACGCTGTTACCAGCGCTTCGGACCGCGCGATCCGCCGCCGCCACCACCGCCACCACCGCCGCCACCGCCACCGGTGCGCTCTTGAGCCTCATTTACATTCAGCGCTCGCCCGTCGACATCGTGGCCATTCAAGGCCTGCATGGCGCGCGCAGCGTCTGCGCTGGCCATTTCAACGAAGCCGAAGCCGCGGGGCCGACCGGTGTCGCGATCATTGATCAGCGCTACCGACTGAACGGCGCCATGCTTTTCGAATAGCGCACGCACTGCGGATTCGTCCATTGAGAACGGGAGATTGCCAACATACATTTTCGTCATGTGAAGAATACCTACTACAAAAGAAGCTATCGGCCGGTCACGCGTGCCTACGTTGAGAAACCTTTAAGCGGAATGCCAGCCACCTGGATCGAAGAAACCTGCTTTGTGGGTTGTGGCCAAGGTGACGCCGGAGCGGCGCGGTGACCAGAAACGGACCAAGTAGAAATCACGAACCGGCGCGGATATTACAGCAATTCGCTGATTAATACGAATATTTAGCCAGCCGATGACGCCAACAGGACAGTAGAGGTGGCCGCAGGCGGTGGCCGCTGAGGCAGCCCGCCTCCCCCCAGGGCCCTATGGAACGCAGCCCTGCTGCAATGCACAATTGCTCCGCCAATCCCCATGTCAAGGGCAACGACAGTCGCCAAAGTCGCAGGCCATCGTCGAGCACGCCGCCGATGCCCGCGGGCGCCGTTGGTTTTTCGTACACAAGATTCTCCCTCAGCTTGCCGAACCCCAAGATCGCCTTTTGCCGAGTCAGATTAGCACGAGAACGTGGAGGCGCTAGAATCCTAAAAGTATGCTGTCCCTGCGCAAAGCCACCCTCGCTGATGTCCCCAAACTGCGGACGCTGATCGCGCGCTCCGCGCGTGGACTGAGCGGGGACGATTATCGTCCCTCGCAGGTCGAAGGCGCCTTGCGCGGCGCCTTCGGCGTAGACACCCAGCTGCTCGCAGATGAGACTTATTTCGTGGTGGAGGACGCGGACCGCTTCGTAGGATGCGGCGGTTGGAGCTATCGTTCGACACTATTTGGCGGGGATGCGCGGGCCGGCCGCGACGCCTCGGCGCTGGCGAAGACTCAGCCGGCGAAGATCCGCGCCTTCTTTGTCGACCCGGACAACGCCCGCCGGGGAATCGGCAGCATGCTGTTGGAGCATTGCGAGGCCGAGGCGCGCGCGCATGGCTACACCCAGGTCGAACTGATGGCCACCCTGCCGGGCGTCAAGCTGTACGCCGCCCGCGGCTACATCGGCCTGCCCATGGTGACTTTCGATGTGGGCGAAGGCGAGTCGATCGAGTTCCTTCCTATGCGAAAGTCATTGTATTCAGCCGCGCCATAGCGCTTGCCATCCGGCGTGGCCCAACTGCCGCAGCGTGCGGATATTCCTCAAGTAGATTTCATCCGTGTCACCCACCGCGGCTACCGCCCGCTCGACGCTGGACTCGCGCAACAAATGCAGCATCGGGTACGGTGAGCGATTGGTGTAATTGTCGATGTCCTCGGGCTGCGTGTCCGCAAACTGATACTGCGGATGAAAGCTGGCCACTTGCAGTTCGCCTTCGAGTTCGAGATCCGCGACCGCGGCGTCGCATACGCCCAGAAATTCGTTGAATTCGATGAAGTCATTGAGCACCCACGGATGAATCAGCAGCGTGGTTTCGCACTGCGATTCGTCGGCGGACTGCAGCAGCGTGAGTTCCGCGCGCAAATCCCCGAGCAAGCCGGCAGCCGTACGCTGCTCGCTCACTTGAAAGCGCACGCGGCTGCCTCGATAGGCGCTTTCAGCGAACGGACACAGGTTCAAACCGATGACGGCCCTCTCCAGCCAGCGTCGCGTAGCCGCAATGATTTCGTCATGTTCGATGTCCAGTACCCCCTTCGAGTATCCTAGCGGCTTGAACTGCCACTCGGAAATTCAGCGATGCCTCAACCGATTCCAGCGACTTTAATCCCCGGCGACGGCATTGGGCCCGAAATAATGGACGCCACCTTAGCCGCTTTGCAGGCACTCGGTGCGCCGTTCCAATGGGAAACACAGATCGCGGGACTTGAAGGCGTCAAGATCGCCGGCGACCCGCTGCCCGCTGAAACCCTCAAGAGCATCAGGCGCACTCGCCTCGCGCTAAAAGGTCCCTTGGAAACTCCGTCCGGCGGCGGCTATCGCTCCTCGAATGTGCGTCTGCGCGAAGAGTTCCAGCTGTACGCCAATTTGCGCCCGGCGCGCAGCATCATTCCCGGCGGCCGCTACGATAAGATCGACTTGGTGGTCGTGCGTGAGAATCTCGAAGGTTTGTACATCGGACACGAGCACTACATCAAAATCGACGATGACCCGCATGCCGTGGCCATGGCCACGGGCGTCAATACGCGTCAGGGCAGCCGGCGACTCTTGGAATTTGCCTTCGAGCACGCCATCGCCACCGGACGCAAGAAAGTCGCCATCGTGCACAAGGCCAACATCATGAAGGCCTTGACCGGGATATTTTTGGAAACCGGATTGGAGCTGTACGAACGCAAGTACAAGGGAAAATTCGCGCTGGAAACCGTCATCATCGATGCCTGCGCCATGAAGCTGGTATTGAACCCGTGGCAGTTCGATGTATTGGTCACCACCAACTTGTTCGGCGACATTCTGTCCGATCTGGTGGCCGGATTGGTGGGCGGCTTGGGGATGACGCCGGGCGGCAACATCGGCGCCGACGCAGCGATTTTCGAGGCGGTGCATGGTTCGGCACCGGATATTGCCGGCAAAGGAATCGCCAATCCCATCGCGCTGCTGCTGGCCGCGGCCATGATGTTGGAACACGTGCATCTGCCGCACATGGCGACGCGTCTGCGAACTGCCATCGACCAGACGCTGAATTTGGATCAGGTCCGAACCGGCGACTTGGGCGGCAGCGCCAAAACCGCCGATTTTACGCGCGCCCTGGTCAAACGAATCGCGAACGGCTAAATCATGCCCTCAGTCATATCGATCAACGGCATCACCAAATCGTACGCCGGCGGCTTCGAGGCGCTCAAGCTGGTCAATCTGAACATCGAAAAAGGCGAGATATTTGCGCTGCTGGGGCCAAACGGCGCCGGCAAAACCACCCTGATCAACATCGTCTGCGGCATCGTCACGGCCTCGAGCGGCAGTGTGACGGCCGACGGGCATGACATCGTGCGCGACTATCGCGCTGCCCGATCGAAGATCGGCTTGGTGCCGCAGGAACTCAGCACCGACGCCTTCGAAACGGTATGGGCCACGGTGTCCTTTAGCCGCGGACTGTTCGGACGCGCGCCGAATCCCCGCTTTATCGAAGAATTGCTGCGCGAACTGTCGTTGCTCGATAAGAAGGACAGCACCATCATGACCCTGTCGGGCGGTATGAAGCGCCGCGTCATGATTGCCAAGGCGCTGTCGCACGAGCCGCAAATTCTATTTTTGGATGAACCCACCGCGGGCGTCGATGTGGAACTGCGCCGCGACATGTGGACCCTGGTGCGCGGCCTGCGCGAGAAAGGCGTCACCATCATCCTGACCAC
>JAXDQN010000613.1:0-3579 GCA_034667865.1 Gammaproteobacteria bacterium | reverse complement strand
GCGTCGAGTTTGGATTGATCAAGACGGATGCCGGTTTGCGAGCCTACGGCGCCGGCATTTTATCGTCGGCGGGGGAGACGGTTTTTTGCGTCGAAAGTCCCAGTCCGCATCGGATTGGCTTCGATCTGGAACGGGTGATGCGCACCGACTATCTGATCGATGCGTATCAGAAAACCTATTTCGTCATGGACAGCTTCGAGCAACTGTTTCGCAACGCATACGATCGGGACTTTGCGCCGATTTACCGTGCGTTTCGCGATACGCCAGGTTGGGCGCCGGATTCGATTTTCCCCACGGACAACGTGGTGACGCGCGGCACGCAGGTTGCACGCTAGTTCGCAACTGACGCCTGGTCAATGCGTGACGGTGAGCCGCGGGGTGCGGCGGATCGTGGCCGGCAACGCCGGCATGATGACCGGCCCCGGCACCAATACCTACCTGTTGGGCGAGCGCGAAATTACGGTGCTCGATCCGGGTCCGCTCGAACCCGCGCACCTGCAAGCCATTGAGCGGTCGGCAGGCGCACCTATTCGCTTCATTCTGGCCACCCACACGCATCGCGACCATTCGCCGCTGGCCGAAGAACTGGCGCGGCGCAGCGGCGCGCAGTTGATCGGTTTGCCGCCGCCCGGCGACGGCCGCCAGGATGAGTCGTTCAAACCGCAGCGCCTGCCTCGCGATGGCGAAATGCTCACGTTAGGCGATTGCGAAGTCACCGCGATTCATACGCCGGGACACGCGTCGAATTGCGTCTGTTACCTGGTAGCGCGCGAACGCTTGCTGCTCACCGGTGATCACGTGCTGCAAGGCGTTTCGCCGGTGATCTTGCCCCCGGACGGCGACATGTCGGCTTATATGAACTCACTCGAGAAATTGTTTGCGCTGGAGTTCGAGCGCATCGCGCCGGGACACGGCGAGGTGATGAGCGATGCCAAGCAGGCGCTGCGGGCATTGCGCGCGCATCGGCTTGCGCGCGAGGATAAAGTGGTCGCCAAGCTCGACGCATTGGGCCAAGCATCGATCGAAGCGCTGACGCCGGCAGTGTATGACGACGTGCCCGAGGATCGGCATTCTTGGGCGCGCCTGACTTTAGAGGCGCACCTGATCAAATTGAACCGCGACGGCCGCGCGACCGAGCAACACGGGATCTGGCGGCTTCGGTCAGCATGAGGGCGCGCCTGGCGGTGTCGCTGTGCGGCGTGGACGTGCGGCGCGGCAATCGGCGAGTGCTGCACGACATCAGCTGGCAACTGCTCCCCGGTCAACGCTGGGCGCTGATCGGCAGCAACGGCGCCGGCAAGACGCAGCTGCTGAAGTTGTTGAGCGGCGAGGTTTGGCCCGTGCCGGGAGCGGGGAATCTCAGCTACCACCTGAACGGCCGCGAAGTCGATTTGATCGAGGCCAAGAGCCGCATTGCCTACATCGGCGGCGAACGCCAGGACAAGTACGCGCGTTACGGCTGGAATTTGCGCGTGCGCGACCTGGTGACCACCGGACTGCACGGCACCGACCTGCTGTTGCGAGCCGCCTCGCCGAGCGAAGCCAAGCGCGTTGCCAGCAGCTTGCGCGCAGCCGGACTCACCCGACTCGCGGCTCGAGAGTTTCTGTCGCTGTCGTACGGGGAAAAGCGTCTCGCGCTGTTAGCCCGCGCGTTGGTCCAGGACCCGGACTGGCTGTTGCTGGATGAGTTCTATAACGGCCTGGACGCGCATTATCGGCAACGCATCGACGCGGTGCTGAGCGCCGCGCGGCGGCGCGGCCAAGCCTGGGTTGCGACCGCGCATCGCGCGATGGACATTCCCGCGGGTACCAGTTCATTGCTGGAGTTGGCGGACGGCGAGATTCGAGCCCTGCAGCGCCTGCGTCGACACGATGCGACAAGATTGAGCCGCGCAGCCGCCGAGCAATCGCCCAAAGCGAGACGCCTCCCCTCGAAACTGCGGCGTGCCGGGCGCCAGCGCGAGCTGCTGCTGGAACTGCGGGCGGTGGATTTGTTCGTCGAGTACCGCGCCGTGTTGCAGGACGTCAATTGGCAACTGCGGCGCGGCGAGCACTGGGCCGTGTACGGCGCCAATGGCGCCGGCAAGTCGAGTTTTCTGAAGTTGTTGTACGGCGATTTATTCCCCGCACTGGGCGGCGCAATCGAGCGAATCGGTTTTCCGAAAGGCACGCCGATCGTCGATTGGAAGCGCCAGGTGGGCCTGGTGTCGCCCGAGTTGCAAAGCACCTACGCCATCGATGTCACCTTGTTGGAATTGGTGGCCAGCGGCCGCCATTCCAGCATCGGCTTGGTGGATGCGCCCAGCGCAGCCGACGTGCGCATTGCGCGGCGCTGGCTGAAATTCTTCAAATTGCTGACCATGGCGAAACGGCGGCCGCGCGAGTTGTCGTACGGACAACTGCGGCGCGCCTTGATTGCGCGCGCGATGGCGGCCGAGCCGCGCATTTTGCTGCTCGATGAACCGCTCACCGGGTTGGACCCGGAACAGCGCGCGCTGATGAAGCGCCTGTTGCAGCAACTAATGAGACGCCGGGTCAGCATCATTGCCGCCGTGCACCACCCGGAAGATTTGCCGCACGGCATGACGCATGCGTTGCATTTACATAAGCGGCAGGCTCGATCCGATTCTGCGACATGAGTGCGGGCGGCGGTGCGCGCAGCAGCGCCACACTGCCAATCCTCACGGTTCCGATGGAGATCGGGTTATGTTGCGTTTCACGGCTGCTGCGTTGGGAATCTCTGTGCTTGCATTGGCTGGCTGCAGCAGCGGCTACGCGGTGCGCCCGGTGCCGCGGATCGTGGCCGACAACGTCGGTAAACCGGTGAGCGCATTGAAAGAAGCTTTCGGCGAGCCGCGCAAAGTCGATTCGACTCCGACCAAACAAATTTATGTGTGGTTTCTGCCGCAGAAGCCAAAAGACGGCGGCGCCTCGGGTTTTCAGGGCTGCGAGATGGAAGTGACCGTCGACGCGCGCTCGCAACGAGTGCTCGGATATTCTCTGTCGAACATCGGCTGGTCGGTCTGCCGCGATGTCGAGCGGCGTATCCGGGTCGCGGGACGCTAGCAGCCGCTAGAGCAGTTCGACGCGGGGCAAGTTCTCGCTACAATGGGCAATGCTGCCACTTATTGTCTCCTTGCTGATCCAGGGCGCGCTGATCGTGCACGTGATCCGGACCGGCCGAAATCAAATTTGGATTCTGGCCATCGCCTTGCTGCCGGTGGTCGGCCCGCTGGCCTACGTCGTTACTGAAATCCTGCCGGAGCTGTTTGGCGGCAGGACCGCGCGCCGGGCCGGTGCCGGCGTGCGACGCATGATCGACCCGAACAAGGATCTGCGCCGCGCCGCGGCCGAAGTAGAAATCTCAGGGAATGTCGACGCACGGCGCCGGCTGGCCGATGAGTTGCTGGAGCGCAACCAGTTCAGCGAGGCCATCGAGGTGTACCGGGGTGGTCTGAAGGGAATTTTCGAATACGACCCGACCTTGTTGCTCGGCTTGGCGCGAGCGCAGTTCGGTAATCAAGATTTTGCCGGCGCGCGCACTGCCGTCGAGACCCTGAAACAGCACAATCCGGACTT
>JAXDQN010000612.1:0-4424 GCA_034667865.1 Gammaproteobacteria bacterium | reverse complement strand
GCGCGTCCGTACCTGACCACGCTGAAAACGGTGAACACGGTCGGTACGCCAAAAGATCTGCGCGTGCTGCACGACGAGTTGGGAGTGGCTGGCATTGCCAATCTTTACGGTATGACGGAGACGTGCGGAAACATCACGATGTGGTACCCGGACGATCCGCTGATCAAACGGATTTCCTGGAATGGCAGGCCTCAGGTCGGCAACAGCATCCGCATCGCCGATCTGCAAACTGGCGCCGATTGTGCGCCCGACCAGGCTGGCGAAATCCAGATGAAGGGCCCCACGGTTACGCCCGGATATTTCAGGCGCCCGGAAGCGACCGCTACCGCCTTCACGGCTGACGGCTGGTTCCGGTCAGGGGATCTCGGTTCGCTCAACGATGAAGGCGAGCTTCATTATATCGCGCGCGTGAAGGAAATTGTTCGCGTGGGCGGTGAAAATGTCTCGCCGGCGGAGGTTGAAGAAGTGCTTCGCGAGGTCAGCGGGCTGAAGCAGGTTTGTGTCCTGGCGGTACCGCACGAACGTCTCGGTGAAGTTGCTGCCGCCGTCGTCATATCTGACGGCGAGGTCGCATGGTCCGCCGTCCTGCTGGAAGTGAAGAACCGACTTGCGAACTTCAAGGTGCCACGGGAAATCTACGTCACCGACGCGTTTCCGATGACAGCTACAAACAAGGTGCAACGCTCGATCCTCCAGAAGCAGATCGCGGACGGCAAATTCACGCGAGTGTCGTGATGGGAAAATGCAGCCGCGCGGCGCACTCGAAACGAGGCCACCAACAATGACGGCGTCGCGGACCGAGATATCGAAGCCCGAGCCCAGCCATGATGCCCCGTCGACAAGAGAGGTAGTCTCACCGCCGTTGTTGGATCTTGTGGATGTCGAGAAGACCTATGCGACTCTGGATGGAGAACGTATCATTGCGTTGAGTCCCACCGATCTGCAGGTCAAGGCCGGCGAATTCATCTGCATCGTGGGACCATCGGGATGCGGCAAGACAACTTTACTGAACCTGATCAGCGGACTGATCCGCCCCTCGGGAGGCGAGATACGCTTCCGCGGGGTGCCGAACGAGGGTCCGTCCGCAGAGATCGGGATCGTATTTCAGAAGCCGGTACTGCTCGCATGGCGCAGCGTCATCGAGAACGTGATGCTTCCGATCGAGGTCATGAACTTGCGCCCGCGCCAGCAATTCCAGGAGAAAGCGCGTCAATTGCTCGCAACCGTCGGGCTCGCAGGATTTGAGAATCGATATCCTCGGGAGCTTTCAGGAGGCATGCAGCAGCGCGCGGCCATCGCACGCACGCTGGTCTATGAATCAAGCCTGCTTTTGATGGATGAACCATTCGCGGCGCTCGATGCGATGACGCGAGAAGAGCTTAATCTCGAGTTGATGCGGATTTGGAAGCTCACCGGCCGGACCATTTTGTTCGTGACCCACAACATTCCCGAAGCGGTCCTTCTTAGCGACCGCGTCGTTGTGATGACGCCACGGCCCGGCAAGATCAAGGCGGTGGTTGCCGTGCCGCTCGAGCGGCCGCGAACCCTCGAATTGATGGGGACTGCCCGGTTCGGCGATATCGCCAACAACATTCGTTCGCTGCTGTATGGCACCGGGCAAACGCAAGGCCAGGGCGCATGAGAACCAGGGCCTATCCCGTGCGACGGGTCCTGTTGCAAGGCCTGCCCGTGATCGCGACATTCGCAACCCTCATTCTGCTCTGGCAGTTGGCGGTAACGATGTTTCGAGTTCCCGTCTATTTTGTCCCGGCCCCCACCGATGTGTTACGCGCGCTGGCGCTCGGTCGTCATCTCTATGGCCAGAACCTGCTGGCGACATTGTACTCGACCATCGTGGCCTTCGTGCTTGCAGTCACCCTCGGGATCGTGCTCGGGGCGCTGGTAAGCGAGATCAGGTGGATTTGGCGAACGCTTTATCCGGTACTGATTGCGTTTCAGGCCATGCCACGCATCGCGTTGACACCGATGATCGTCGTCTGGTTCGGCTTTGGCTACACCTCAAAAATCGTCGTCGGCGTGTTTTCCGCGTTCTTTCCGGTGTTCCTGAACATGGTACATGGGCTGCAGACCGCGGACCCCGATCAGGTGGCGTTGATGCGCAGCTTCCGTGCCAGCCGCTCGCAGATCTTCTGGAAAATCAAATTTCCAACTGCGTTGCCGTTCCTGCTTGCCGGTGCAAATATCGCGATCATTTTCTCAATGCTTTCCGTTATCGTGGCCGAGTTCCTCGGATCGAACATCGGAATGGGTTTTCTGATTGTCAACCAGAGTGCCCAGATGGACGCGGCGGGGGTGTTCGCCAACATCATTATTCTTTCGACTGTAGGTTTGGTGTTTCACTACGGCCTTCAATATATCGGGAGACGCTTGCTGTTCTGGACTGAATCAGATGGCAGCCGAGTCAACGCATAAGAAACCTGGAGGGAGAGATCCATGAGGAAAAAAAGTTCGCGGCATCCGTCGCGCCGCTCGGTCTTGAGGGCGTCGATGGCGCTAGGCTCACTTGCCATGACCGTGCCGCTCTTCGCCCAGCCGGCGATACTAAAGCCAAAGCGCAAGATCGTGATCGCTTACGGCGTGCCGACGCTTGATTCGATGGCATCGGTATTCTTTTCGTCGATTCCCACCGGCGCAGGGTTCTTCGCGGAGGAGGGGCTCGACGTGGAGATTCAGCCGATGAACGGGGCGTCGGCCGCAATCAGCGTACTGGCCGCTGGCGGCGCCCAATTCGCTACCCATTCATCCGGGGCACTGATGCCGGCCGTCGGTAAGGGCGTGCCGATGAAGGCCTTTATCGTCCAGATTCCCGACAGCTTCAGCTCAATCGCGGTGCTGGATGAAGGTCCGGTGAAGAATATCGAGGATCTGAAGGGGAAGACGATTGGTGTTGCGGCCCTCACCGGTGCACCAACCTTGCTCATCAAAAGTGTGCTGAGCCGATTGGGATGGGATGTGGCCAAGGATGTGCAGTGGTTGGCCGTTGGCACCGGCACGCCCGCGCTCGACGCGCTTCGACGTGCTCGTATCGATGCCCTTGGATTGTGGATGACGCCATATGCCTTATTCGAGTTTCATGGTGCGAAGTTTCGCTACTTTCGACCCGAGCCTTTGCCATCAGTCGGTTTTACCCACACGACCAACGTGCATGACTCGATCGTCGAAAAGGATCCCGAACTGGTGGCCGCCATGAGTCGCGCGCTGGCGAAATCGCTTGTCTTCATGTCCGCGGCACAGCCCGACGAATTGACCAGGCTTCATTTTAAGACTTATCCCGCGGCCAAGCCGATCAGCCTGTCCGACGGTGACTTGCTTCGCTTGCAACAGTCCTCGCTCGCGGCGACCCTTAAATACATGAGGACCAAGGAAAGATTCGAAACTCGCCGCGAAAAACTCGGCGATGAATCGGATGAGCGAATCACTCAACTCGCCAAGGTGCTTTACGAAGGCGGTGAAATTCCCGCGGTTCTTCCGCCTGACCGGTACTTCACGCGGCAGTTCATTCCGATGATGAATGCGATCAATTTCGACGCTGTTATCGAGCAAGCGCGAGGCTTCCGCGCCTGAGACGTCGCGGTGGCCGGATGCGGTGGTAGAATGCTGCCGAACGTTGATCCTGAGCGAAAAAGGAAGAAAAAATGAGACTAGGAACGGTGGAAATTGCGAACACGCTTGGACGGCATGAGCGCGTGGTTGTTGATACGGAGGCTGGTCTCCTGGACGCAACCGCGGCGCGTGTTGCGTTTCTTCAGCGATCATATCCCACATCAGCGGCGCGGCGCATCGGCGAGGCGCAGATACCGCCAGACATGAAGGATATCGTGGCACTCGGTTTGCTCGGCCTCGACTGGATTCGCGAGGCCGCGGACGCCGTGATACAGGGTGGAATCGACGCAACAGCGGGCGGTCAAAGGACGATCTACCAGAAATCCGAGGTTACTCTGCTTGCCCCAATTCCCCGGCCGCCTTCGATCAGCTGCTGCGCGACTTGGGAACATCACATCAAGGAGGCAGAGGCCAAGGGAAGCTCCGTGCGTTGGCCGGAGCCGGGAAGTGCGGTGAAAGGCTTCTATAAGGCCAACGCCATGTCGGTGGCTGCCGGGGGTACCATCGTTCCAATCCCGCCCTTTACTGATGATGATCTCGATATCGAATGCGAACTTGCTGCGATCGTCGGAACCGGAGGGACCAATCTCTCACAGCAAGAGGCGGTAAAGGCGATCGCCGGGTATTGCATCTTCAACGATGTCAGTATTCGAAAGCGCCAAAGGGAAGAGATGCGTCTCGGTCTCGGGCCGACGACCGGCAAGGATGCTGATGGCGCCAATATCTTCGGTCCCTGGCTGGTTACTTCGGATGAAGTCGGCGACGTCAGCGATCTGACGATGTCTTTGCATGTCAATGGC
>JAXDQN010000611.1:0-2590 GCA_034667865.1 Gammaproteobacteria bacterium | reverse complement strand
AAATCCCTCGGGCTTCTTCACCCAGTGATCGCGCAATTGGTCGAAATCCGATACCAAGGTGATCGGAATAATTTCCTCGTGCGCTGATTTCAGATCCAATGACCAAAGATCTGCGCCACAGGCGTAGACGATGCGACCCTCGGAGAGGGAAGCCGATTCAATGTCGAAGATCTTTTGGTGGCTCTCCTGCTTGAGGTCATGACCTTGCTGGTCCATGGAGAACACATTCATCACTCCGTCGCGATCCGACAGAAAGTACACACGGCTATTCCAAATCATTGGGCCGTGGGATGTGCCTGGCCAATCCGCAGTCAGCGGAACGGCTTCGCCTGAGCCGTCGAAGCGCCAGAGGTTTTCGGCTGCACCGCCTTGGTAGCGCTTGGTCATGCTGCCTTGCTTGATATAGCGGGTGAAGAACAGCGAGCGGCCGTCTGCAGAATAGGCCGCTTCCGAACCCTCGGCCAACGGCAGGATCTCGTGGCCGCCGCGTCCGTCGAGCAGAACCAGTTTGGCATCCGGCAGGGTCGAATAACGCAGCGTGTGAATGAGCAGCCGACCGTCGACCGCCCAGCCTACCGGTACTGATTCGCCGTCCCACGTGCGCCGCTGCGGCACCCCGCCGCCGATGGGCAGGGTGTAAACCTCGTTGGGACCCTCATACTGACCCACAAAGGCGATGGTTTGGCCGTCGGGCGAAATGGTCGCGTGCGATTCCATGCCGGAGTTCGAGGTCAAGCGCCGCGGCACTCCGCCATGGATGCCGACGGACCACAGATCGCCTTCGGTGGTGAACACCACCGTCTCGCCATGCACGGCCGGGAAGCGGTAGTAGCCGCTGTGCCCCTGGGTTTCGGCGGCGGCGTAGACGGGTGTGTAACTCGTCCACAGAGCGAAAACCGCGACTGCACATCCTGGGAGCGCGTCGCGCAACAGCTGACCGATCGACATGATTGGTGGATCTCCTTTGTCGGCGCGATCATTACACAGCAAACGCGGCAGCTGAAAGTACCGGGCATGTTAATCTGAAAAACGCTTTCGTCTTTCCATGGAGAACACATGCGTACGTGGAATCGGATCGTTGAAATCTCGTTGGGGCTGGCTTTCTGTTGTGCCGGGACCGCCGCGAAGCCGGCGACTGCCCCCACTTTGAACGACGCCTTGGCCATAATTCAGGCGCATCGCTTCGTGGATTTAACCCATACCTTTGCGCCTGGGATTCCGCACTGGAAGGGCGCGCCGAACGAGCGCGTCAAAACCTTGTACACCGTCGGCAAGGACGGCTTTCGCATCAATGAGTATTGCCACATCGGTCAGTGGGGCACGCATGTCGACCCTCCCGCGCACTTTCATGACGGGTTGCATTCGGTGGACCAGATCGATCCCACGGAAATGCTGATGCCGCTGGTGGTAATCGACGTACATGAGAAGGTGCAAAAAAACGCGGATTATCTGCTGTCGCTGGATGACATCCGCGCCTGGGAGCAACACCATGGGCAGATCCCGCGCGGGGCCTTTGTGGCGATGCGCACCGATTGGGGCAAGCGCTGGCCTGACAACAAGGCGCTCGCCAATGCCGATACTAAAGGCGTGTTTCATTACCCAGGCTGGAGCATGCCGGTTTTGAAGCTGCTGTACGAAGAACGCGGCATTACTGCATCCGGTCATGAGACCACGGATACGGATCCCGGCTTGCAGACCACCAAGGACGACTATTCACTGGAGTCGTATGTGTTGGGAACCAATCACTATCAAATCGAAATGCTGGCCAATCTCGACCAGGTGCCCGAGGCGGGCGCGCTGATCATCGTGACCTTTCCTAAAGTCGAGGATGGTTCTGGTTTTCCAGCGCGCGTGATTGCGGTGGTCCCATGAGCGCGCGGCGCATCTGTGGTTGCCGCGCAACGTCGGAAGACTCACAGGCGTGAGCACTTGTTGATAATTGCGCTTGCTCCGTTGATATCAGTCAAATCGAGAGTTTTTGCGACCATTGTGCGGTCGATCTCCGCAGGCAGGTTGTAGGAGCATGTTGAAACCAATTTACGATTGTGTGATATTCGATACAGGGCGATGAGAAAACTTGGCGGCACAGGCAAATAGCTGGGCCAGCACACGGTAAAAGGGAAACAATAAATGCGAAATCTCAGTGATTATTCACTGCGGGCGGCTATTCCTATCGGGGTTGCATTACTGACCCTGGCGAATGGTTCACTTGCAGCCACGACGACAACAAATACTGCAGCCAACGACGCAGCAGCGGAACAATCCCTCCCTCAGCAAAAACCACAAGCCTCGGCGGATCTCTCGGAGATTGTCGTCACGGGCTCGCGCATCGCGCGCACGGCTGAAGAGCGGTTGGAACCGACGACCATCGTCACCGGCGAGTACTTGGACAAGCGTTCGTTCACGAACGTCATCGATGCGTTGCAGGAATTGCCTGCCTTCAATCAAAACTCCAACAGCTTGGTCGGCGGACAATCCTCGTTCGGCGTTGGTCAGTCATTCGCCGATTTCTTCTCGTTGGGTTCTCAACGTACCTTGACCCTGGTCGATGGCCGGCGCTTCGTACCGGCCAACGCTCCCACCATCTTCG
>JAXDQN010000610.1:0-4045 GCA_034667865.1 Gammaproteobacteria bacterium | reverse complement strand
GCCGCTCCGGCAATGCTGCCGCGCAAGTCCGGATGACGAATATCCGCGCCGGTGTCGATAACCGCGACCTTGACGCCCGCGCCGCGCGACCAGGGATGCGCGTCGGCCACGTCCATCTGCTCGAAGCCGCGCTGCAACCCGACATAGGGATCGTTGTATCCGGTGCGCGTCGCGAAGGTCTGCATGGGCTGCGTCAACTTGACACGCTTGTCGCGCGACAGCTCCGCCAGCAGCGTGTTGCGATCTTTGCCGGCCGGCACTTCGAGCACCGCGCAATGCATGTGCAGCGGTTCGATCGGCCAAGCGCTGACTTCCTTCAGACCGTAGTCGAGCTCGAGCTGGCGCATCACGCTGCGGGCTTGCGCGCTCGGTCCATAGTCCGCCACGTCGTCGTAACCGCGGGGCGTACTGCCGGCACTCGCCACGTAGGCTGACGGCTGGTTCTCGACCGCAGCAATGATGTAGCGCTCGGGAGATCCCGAGACGTTGTTGCCCAAGGCGCGCGAATCAATGCGAACCGGGGGGCCGCCGTTGCAGGCGCTCATCAGCACCCCGACGGCAGCCAGCGTTGCCCATCGCATCATGGCGGCGAGTCCGGTCGAGTGCTTTCGGCGAATCTCACCGTAGAATGCTGCCGCAGCGACGCCAGCGATTCATTCACCGGGCGAGCGGCCGTCAGCGCCAGCGAATACACCCCGGCCTCCGTCGGACCGGCGACGATGCGCAGCTGCGAATCGTCGAGAATCGACTGCAACTCCACCAAGGTGATGGTTGGGACAAACACCGCGCGAATAACTTCATCGGGCGCGCGCGGCGCCGGGCTCGTGACCGTGTGGAAATTCGCGGTAGCGGGCTGGGAATGAAATTGCACCCAACGGTCGGCCGCCAACAATCCCACAGCGACCGCCATCAGAGCCACCGAAGCGGCCATCAAGCCCTGCCATGGCAAGCCGCGGCGCCGGCGATGCGGCAAGCCAGCCGCTTCAGGATCGGCAGCGTCCGCTTGCTCGGCGTCGAGTCTGGCGCGCAGCCGATTCAACGATGCCACCGGCATATATTCGATGGCGCTCTGCGCAGTCACGCCCTCGAACACCCGGCGTTCCACGGCCAAGCCATCGCGACAGGCAGCGCACAGGCTCAAGTGCGCATCGACCCGAACACGGTCCTGCTCGCTTAAGGTCGCATTCACATACCACGGCAGCAACGTCGTGATCTCGGCGTGTTCCTGCGAGTTTTCTGCCTTGAAGTTACTCACCCTATTCTCACCGGCAAATCCCGCACCGCGCCGCTCAAGCTTGGCAGTGACTCGCGTAATTTCTCACGTGCGTGAAACATGCGCGCCTTCACGGTGCCCACCGGACATTCCGTGATGACAGCGATTTCTTCGAGCGAGTGACCCATGTTGTAAGCCAATTCCAGCGTTAGACGTTGCTCCACGGGCAGCCGACTCAAGCCATGCTTCAGCCAGTCATGGATCTCGGCAGCCGAGGTCGGATCGATCGTCTGCTCCGGATAGTCATCCAAGTTGAGCGCTGCGGTGTGATTCTTCTGACGCCGCAGCGACTTCAAAGCCGTTCGATAAGCAATCCCGATGATCCAGGTCGACACCTGCGAGGCGTTGCGAAAATCCTTGGCGCTCTGCCACACGACCATGAAGGTGTCGTTGATAATCTCTTCGATGTTCTCGTAGCGCGGCGTAAAGCGTGCGAGGAAGCGCGACAGTCGCCGGTGATAACCGAGGTACAACTCTTCGAGCGCGCGACGATCTCCTGCCGCCACGGCAATCAGCAACGCGCTGTCGCGTTCTCGGGGCGAGTTTTTGGCCGAAACGGTCATAAGCAGTCGCAATTCCTCAATATAGGCACTCTTCTATAAGTACCAGGGCCCAGTCAAAGAGTTGCCGGGGTTGGCCCTAAAAACGCCATATTACCGTTCCCGTCCAACGGTTGGACGAAGCGGCGTTAGGAAACAGTACCTTAGCCGCGTCTGAGGTATTGACATAAGCAAATACCAGCGACACCGAGCGAATGTCATAGGCGGCCCCTGCGCTCCAGTAGGTATAGCCTTCAGACTCCGCGCCGTCGAAGAAGGAATAGCCAACTCCGGCGGTCAGCGACAAATTGCGCCAAACTGGCCGCTGCAGGCTGATTTCGGCCGACTTCTGGTTCTCGCCGATGAGAGCAAAATAGGGATAGGGCAGAAACCTGGGAGAATTCGGCGAATATTCCAGATTCAGGTGCAGCCAGCCCTGGTAGGCCACATCCACGTCCAACTCATCGTAGTCATAGCGGGATCCGCGCCGATTCCACGGATAAGCGTAGTGGTTGAGCACGGCCTTGGTATTCCAATCGGGCGAAATATTCCAACCCCAGCCGATGAAGCCGCTCAACTCCACATCGCGCGGTTCATTGCCTTCGATGCGCGAGTTTGACGCAAAAAAACCGGCCAAGAAACCCGAGCTGTGCGCATAGTGCAAGTCCAACTGCAGCGCCGGCTGATCGTCGGTGCGAGAAATTCCCCGCACCAGATAGTCGCTGGTCAGGCCGAGCGATCCGCCCCATGCGCTGGCCGCGGCGCTACGGGTGGAGCCTACGATGGATACGGCCAAAAACGCCAGGCAAAGCGCCGCGGCACCCGCAAAAAACCGCACTAGGTTACGACCGCGACTTGGCCTCTTAGGGCTTGCACTATACAATCCTCACGCTGGCGGACGCGCAAAGATTAAACCTTTCTCGACGGCTTGGGCACTTACCTGACGAACTTGCCGATGCCCATGAACTTGCCGATGCCCGCTTATAGGGAGCTCAAATGCTGATTTCGCGTGCCGCTTCGGACGGCCTGAAGGGGACTTTTTGTCCGTCCGTTGTCATTACATCAATGGTCCTATTGATGGCCGGTTGTGCCGGCAATGGCGAAGGTCTTGACGCCAACGGCCGTCCTTTAGTCGGGGATGGGACGGTCTCAGTTCCACTCTCAGCAGACTTTCAATCGATTCAGGATAATATATTTACTCCGATCTGTTCGGTGTGCCACGCCGGCGCCGGTGCACCCGAGGGCCTGCGGTTGGACGCGGCTAACGCCTACAACACGCTGGTCGGCGTGCCGAGCACCGAAGAGCCGTCGACTATGCGCGTCAAGCCAGGTGATCCTGCCAGTAGCTACATCATTCAGAAGCTGCAGGGCATTGCTCCCGTTGGTGCTCGCATGCCATTCGGCGGTCCCTACCTCACCGCCGATACGGTGGCCTTCATTCAGCAGTGGATTACCAACGGCGCACCTCCCGCCGCAGCCGGCGCTACGCAAGCTGCGCAAAAATTCGGCGTGGTCGGCGTGGTTCCGGATGGCAGTGAACCGCTGAGTCAGTCGCCGCCGCAGATCATCGTTGCTTTCAATCAGGATCTCGACGTCGGCCAGATCGATCCGCAATCCGCGCGAATCGAGAAATTGGATCCGGCCACCGGCGCCGTTGCGCAGGTGGTAGCGGCGCGAGTCTCCGTGCCCAGCGCCAATCAAAAAGCACTGATGATCTGGCCGAGTCAGCCGTTGAGCGCCGGTCACTATCAAGCGCTGATGCGCACCGCATCGCCCGCTGGCTTTGCCGACATGGCCGGGCAAACGGCAGCGCTTGGCGTGCCCAATGCGAACGGCGAGTTCGTTGTGTCCACATTTGATGTCGAGGTCCTGCCATGAAACTGCGGTTCGTCGCCAGCGCCCTAGCGCTTGTTCTGCTGAGTATGTTGCGAGTCACTCCTGCCGACGCAGAGCCCTATTTGGCGGTGCAAACAGGCTACAAATGCAATGTTTGTCACGTCAATCCCACCGGCGCCGGTTTGCGCAATGATTTCGGCATCACCTTCGCGAAAGTGCTGCTGCCGGCCAACACCATCGATTCCACACTCGATACGTGGACCGGAAAAGTGACTGACGCCTTGCGTTTCGGCGGCGACCTGCGCTCCGACTGGACGCGCGACACCCAGCCGCACACCCCGGCCGCAACGGCGTTCGCTCTGGAGCAATTTCGCGTGTATGGCGATCTGACCATCAT
>JAXDQN010000609.1:0-3661 GCA_034667865.1 Gammaproteobacteria bacterium | reverse complement strand
GCCGGTTTCCCGGGCGAAACCATGACCGAGGGGTTGGACGGCCTGCGCGAGCGCTTGGCCGAGTACTACGAATTGGGCGCGCGTTTCGCCAAATGGCGCGCCGTCATCGACATCGGCGCCGGCATTCCGACGCAGTACGCGATTAACGCCAATGCCGAAGGCCTGGCGCGCTACGCGGCGCTTTGCCAAGAGGCGCAGATCGTTCCCATCGTCGAACCTGAAGTGTTGATGGATGGCGCGCATTCGCTGGAGCGCTGCGAGGAAGTCACCAACGCCGTGCTCGACAGCGTGTTTAGCCACCTGTTCGCCGCCCGAGTGGTGATGGAAGGCATGATTCTGAAACCGAACATGGTCATTCCCGGCAAGAAGTGCGCCGACCAATCCAGCCCCGAGAAGGTTGCGGAAGCGACGCTGCGAACGCTGAGGCGCCAGGTTCCGACCGCGGTGCCGGGCATTGCCTTTCTGTCGGGCGGACAAAGCCCCACCGATGCGACGCTGCATCTCAGCCTGATGCACGCCGCGGGTCCGTTGCCCTGGGGCCTGACGTTTAGCTACGGCCGCGCCTTGCAAGAGGATGCGCTGAATGCCTGGTCCGGGAAGCCCGGCAGTTTCGGCGGCGGCCAAAAGGCCTTTGCCGTGCGCGCCAAGCTCAACGGCTTGGCGGCCGGCGGTGAGTACAAAGCCTCGATGGAATCCGCCGCGGCCTAAAGCCTGCTCCTAAGCGGGGCGTCGTCATGGCGATGCCCCGCAGTACAACAATTGAACCAATCAACTCCAATCGTCGATATCAAAAAACTGGACTACGCCATCAATGGCCGCCCGGTGTTCGCCGGGCTCGACATCCAGATGCAGCGCGGCCAAGTCACGGCCGTGATGGGTCCGAGCGGCACGGGCAAGACCACGCTTCTGCGTCTGATTACCGGTCAGGTGATGGCCAGCGGCGGCTGCATCGAGGTCGAGGGGCAGAACTTGCGGCAACTATCGCGCAAGGATCTGTATATCCTGCGCCGTCGCATGGGCATGCTGTTTCAAAACGGCGCGTTGCTCACCGACTTAAGCGTGTTCGAAAACGTCGCTTTTCCGCTGCGTGAGCATACCGATTTGCCGGAACGCCTGATCCGGCAAATTGTGCTGACCAAACTACAGGCGGTGGGTTTGCGCGGCGCCGCCGAATTGATGCCCGCGGAACTGTCCGGCGGCATGAGCCGCAGGGTTGCGCTGGCGCGCGCCATCGTCATGGATCCGGAGATTCTGATTTACGATGAGCCCTTCGTCGGTCTCGACCCCATTTCGCTGGGCGTGATTCTGCGCCTCATCCGGCGCCTCAATGACGCGCTCGGCATCACCAGCATCGTGGTGTCGCACGACGTGCAGGAAATCGCGTCGGTTGCCGATCAAGTGTTTCTGCTCTCCGGCGGCAAAGTGGTGGCGCAGGGGGCGCCTGCGGATCTAAAACGCAGTCCCTCCGAGATCGTGAAGCAATTCGTCGGCGGGTTGCCGGATGGCCCGGTACCGTTTCATTTTCCTGCGCCCGACTATTTCAGCGAACTGCTCAGCCGCAGCGAGGACCACTAAATGGTACGCGAGCTGTGGGAAAGCCTGATCGAGTCCCTGGAGGGCTTGGGTTCGGTCATTCGATTTTTGCTGCGGCTGATCGTCGCATCGCCGCGCGCGTTGATGCGCTACGATTTGATCGCGCAACAGATCTTCAATTCCGGCGCGCTGTCATTGGTCATCATCATGTTGTCGGGCTTGTTCGTCGGAATGGTGCTGGGTTTGCAAGGTTTCCAGCTGCTGCAGCGTTTCGGTTCCGGAGAAGCGCTGGGAACGGCGGCGACCATCGGCTTGGTCAAAGAGTTGGGCCCGGTGGTCACGGCTCTGTTGTTCGCGGGCCGTGCCGGCACGGCGCTCGCCTCCGAATTGGGATTGATGCGGGCCACCGATCAGTTATCCGCCATGGAGATGATGGCGGTCGATCCGGTGCAACGGGTGGTGGTGCCGCGCTTTCTCGGCGGCGTGATCGCCATGCCGTTGCTCGCGGCCATTTTCAGCGTCATCGGCATCTATGGCGCGCAGCTGGTGGGCGTGCAGATCATGGGCGTGGATTCCGGCAGCTTCTGGTCACAGATGCGCGCTGCGGTAAGTTTGTCGGACATCAATGAAGGCATCGTCAAAAGCCTGAGTTTCGGCGTGGCTTGCAGCTTGATCGCGGTGTACGAAGGCTATAACGCGACGCCGACGGCGGAGGGCGTAGGCCGGGCGACCACGCGCACGGTGGTGACTTCGGCCGTCGTCATATTGTTCTTGGATTACTTGATCACAGCGGCGTTTTTGTAGAGGGTATTGCTTATGCGCAAATCACACACGTTGAACCTCGGCACCGGCACTTTTGTGCTGCTCGGTTTTGCGGCGCTATTTTTCTTGTCTACTCAAACCACCAGCCGAGGCTTGTCGTTCGGCCGGTCGCCGCACTACATCCTCACGGCCAAGTTCGACAATGTCGGCGATCTGAAAGTCGGCGCGCCGGTGTCCATGTCGGGCGTCGAGGTCGGCCGCGTTTCGAAGATCGAGTTTGACTCGAAGGAATATAAGGCCGTGGTGCAACTACGCATCAACAATAAGTTCGGCCAGATACCGACCGACAGTGATGCCAGCATCTATACGCAGGGCTTGCTCGGCGGCAAATTCATCGGCCTGACCGCCGGCGGGGCCGAAACTTATCTGAAGGACAAGGATCAAATTGATTTTACGCAATCTGCTTTCGTGCTCGAAAATTTGATCGGCCAAGTCTTGGCGAACTTCACCAAGTCGAAGGCTGATGCGCAATCCGCGCCTCCGGCCGACACGAAGCCCACGGAGAAAACCAAATGAAAATTGCTACGCTCGCCCTGACTTCGATCCTGGCCTTGGGGGCCGCAACCGGCGCCCGCGCCGCCGACGCAACCCCACCGGCACCCGTGGCGGGCGCCAATACGTTGAGCCCGCAAGAGCTGGTGCAGAATTCCGCACAGCGCATGCTGCAGGAGCTGGATGCGAATCGCGCCACGTATGTGAAGGATCCCGCCAAGCTCGATGCATTGGTCGGCAACGTGCTGCTGCCGAATTTTGACAGCGAATATGCGGCGCGGCTGGTGCTGGGCCAGACCTGGCGCACCGCGACCCCTGAACAGCGCAAGCGCTTTGTCGATGCGTTCTACCATTCGCTGTTGCGCAACTATGGCGCCGCACTGGTCGATTTCACCGCCGATCGGTTCGTGATTCTGCCGTACAAGGGCGAGCCGGGCGATACGACGGCAACGGTCCGCACCGAAGTGAAGCGCGGCACCGGCGACAAAGTCCCCGTGAATTTCAGCTTGCGCAAAACCGACGCCGGCTGGAAAGCCTGGGACGTGGTCATCGAAGGCATTTCCTACGTGAAGAGCTTTCGAACCGACTTCGCCTCGGAGATTCAGCAGAAGGGCCTGGATGAGGTGATCAAGCGCTTGGAGACCGACGGCAGGGTGGGCACCAACGGCGCCCCGGTGAGCAGTCATTGAGCAGCCCCGCTGGCGCGATCGTCGGCTCCCCGGCCGGCTTCGAAATGCTGGAAGGGGATCGCTCGCGCGTCACCGGGACGCTGCATTTCACCACGGTGACCAAGCTGCTGGAGGCGGGGACGGAG
>JAXDQN010000608.1:0-3939 GCA_034667865.1 Gammaproteobacteria bacterium | reverse complement strand
CAAGGCCTACGCGGATCTGGCGGTGCAGTTTCCCGCCGACAGCGACAATTACCAGTTGCTGTCCGCCGAACAATCGGTGGCGGCGGGTGATGTCGCTGCCGCCAAACGAGCCCTCGCCGCGGTGTCGGCCGACGCTCGCACCAAGTTGCCGACGGCGCGCGCCCTGGTGGCGGCGGAAGTCGCCTACGCGGAAAACGACGCGGCGCGTGCGATTCGCGAACTGGACTCGATTCCCGTGCCGACCGTGCCCGATCAGGCGCAGAACTATTACTGGATCCGCGGGCGCGGCGCTTTTATGACCGGTCATCCCGTCGAAGGTACGCGCGCCTTGGTGGAGCGCGAACGCTACTTGAGCGACGCGGCGGCATTGAAAGCCAATCGTGATGAGTTGTACGCGAAGATTCGTGACGCAGCGGAACGCGGCACGCCGCTCAAAGCCCCGCCAAAGACCGAGACCGTCGTGTTGGGCTGGCTGGATTTAGGCCCGGTTGCGGTCGAGTTGGAGCGCAACCCGATGCGCGCTGCCGCCGCGTTGGCGAATTGGAAACGCGCCTATCCGCAGCATCCGGCCAATGAGGGCGTGCTCACCACCGCGCAGACGCAAATCACCGTGGCCACAGAATTCCCCGATCAAATCGCTTTGCTGCTGCCGCTATCGGGACGCAGTGAAGTCGCCGGCGTGGCGGTGCGAGACGGCTTTATCGCCGCCTATCTTGAACAGGAACCGGCCAAGCGGCCACACCTGAAAATCTACGATGTCGCAGCCGAGCCGATAGCGGCTGTGTACAACCGAGCCATCAGCGATGGCGCCGGTTTCATCGTTGGACCGCTGACCAAGGAAGATGTCGCCGCCATCGCCCCGTTGAGCGCGGGCAAGACCCCGGTGCTGGCGCTGAACTTCCTGGCTGACACAGTGGCCCCGGCGCGCAATTTCTATCAATTCTCGCTGCTGCCCGAAGATGAAGCGCGCATGGTGGCCCGTCGTGTTGTGGCCGACGGACGTCCGGCCGGGGTCGCCATTGTCCCCGGCGGCGAACTCGGCAATCGCGTGCTCGCGGCCTTTTCAGACGAACTCAAGCGCTTGGGCGGCAGCGTGCTCGACAGTCAGCGCTACGACACATCGCAGCCGGACTTTTCCGAGATCATCAAACAGATCCTGCAGGTGAAACAGGAGAAGATTCCAGGCCAGACGAAACCGGACCGCAACCAACCTTACACGCATCGCGCCGACGCCAACTTCGTGTTCATCTCCGGCTCGGCCGCGGCTGCTCGGCTGATCATGCCGCAGCTGCGCTTTCACTATGCCGGCGATGTGCCGGTATACGCGACCTCGGACAGCTTCGAGCCCGATACCGCGGCGAACGCCGACATTGAAGGCATGCTGTTCCCCGACATGCCCTGGATGGTATCGAGCGATGCCGTCACCGCGCAGATTCGAGACGGTGTACGCGGCGCGTGGCCCACCAAAACCGCGCGGCGCGATCGTCTCTATGCATTTGGATTCGACGCCTATCGCCTATTGCCGACCTTGCAAGCCAAGGTTCCCGCGGGGGATATCGCTGGAGTGACGGGCCAGTTGCACATCGATGAGCACTACCGGGTGCGTCGCGACTTGTCTTGGGCCCAAATCAAGGGCGGAGTGCCTACCGCGCTTTGAGCCCGCGCACCGGTAGCTGGCGAGTCGCGCCCACCGGCAACAGAAAAAACGTTTCCGCGGAAACGCCCTTCGCCTCGCGCGCAGCCGCCAGCAGGTGTAAAGGCTGATCCAGCGGGTCATCGGCCAGCGCAAAGGTGCCCCAGTGCACGCCCAGGCTGCGCTTGGCGCCCAGGTCCAAGTGAATCTGCACCGCTTCGTCCAAATCGACGTGCTGCTCTTTCATGAACCAGCGGGGCAGGCAGGCGCCCACCGCAATCAGCGCCACATCGAATCCGCCGCCCTGCTCCGCCGTCTGGCGCGCAGCAAAGTATTCGCGCGTGTCGAGGAAGTCGCGGCTGTAGCCCGTGTCGCCGCTAAAGAACCAGTGAAAGTCTGGTGCGAGCACCGACCACGCACCCCAGAGAGTTTTGTTCCGATCACTGAAGGAGCGGCCGGACCAATGCTGCGCCGGCGTAAAATGAAATTCCGTTCCGCGGTGGATGTGGTGTTCCCACCAGTCGAGCTCTACCGCGTTATTGACGCCCAGCTTATGCAGCCATGCCTTGAGACCCAGCGGCACCAAAAACAACGGCGATCCGCCCTGCTGCTCGCTCAATCGCTTGATGCTGGGGCGATCCAAGTGGTCGTAGTGGTTGTGCGACACCACCACGACGTCGATATGCGGCAGTTGCTCAATTGAGATTCCGGGCGGCTGGGCGCGTTTAGGTCCCGCAAAACTCACCGGCGAGACACGCTGCGAAAACACCGGATCGGTGAGCACGTTCAAGCCGCCGGCCTGAATCAACGTCGATGCGTGGCCGATCCACGTGGCCGCGGGAATCATCTGCTCACCGGCGAGCGCATTGGCCAGAAGGAAGCCTAGATCGGGCGGCTCCTGAGGAATCGGCAATGTCGGTCGTGGCGGTAGGCGACTGCGACATCGTTCAGCTTGCCAGCGCAATACATCACTCAGCGACCTGGTGACGCTGCCGATATAGTTATTGGTGAAGCCGCGGGGCGTGCGATGCGGTTTGGACATCCGGAGTAATTGTACGCTTTGGCCGCATTCACCATGCACAGGTCAGCGCTGCACCTTGCATGCTGCAGTCCATGACCACCGGTTTCCAGAGGATTTCACGTTTCAGCTCACCGCCG
Source organism: Gammaproteobacteria bacterium (assembly GCA_034667865.1). Lineage (GTDB taxonomy): Bacteria > Pseudomonadota > Gammaproteobacteria > Steroidobacterales > Steroidobacteraceae > Bog-1198. The sequence goes on along the minus strand of JAXDQN010000608.1, from coordinate 1,148 downwards.
AAGAGGCCACCGCTTTGAGGTCGCAATTTGCGACTTCAAAGACCACTCCCATCGGCCGCGGCGGTCGCCGCTACGTGCCAACTACTCAACTCCAACAAGGAGCTCGCCAAGCGCCTCGATCAGCTGGAAGCGCGCATCGAGAAGAAGCGCACTCATTCAGGCCGTTAAGCGCATGCTTCCCGATAGATTTCTCGCTCCATCTCAACACCACAGAGTGGACCGCTTTGAGATCACAAACTGTGATATCAAAGCCCCCGTCATCCTCTCCGCCATTCGCCAACTTATGAAGGCACCGGCCCCCAAGCGCGAGCGCCGGCCCAATGGTTTCACCGCCAATATCGGGACCGAAAAGTAGCCGCCTCATGTCGATTCCGAAGCGACGGCCATCGCCTTCTCCGCCAACCTCGATGCGGTTTGGACATCCAGAGAAATTGTATGCTTTGGCCGCATTCACAATGCACGGGTCAGCGCTGCAACCCGCATGTTGAAGTCATGACCCACGCGAGGTTGTCCGTAGGGACCCAAGCAATGACAACTGTTAACCGTCGGCCGAAAGCTCAGCAGAAAGCAGCACCGCTAAGCGCGGTGGCAAAGTCCAAGTCTTCCGTCCCCGTAGAGGACATTACCCGCAGCATCGTGATCTTGCGCAGTCAGCGCATCATTTTCGGTCGCGAAGTCGCCGCGATCTACGGCGTGACCACCGGCCGACTTAATGAGGCCGTCAAGCGCAACGCCGAGTGCTTCCCGGTGGATTTTATGTTCCACCTCAGCATTACCTTAGGGCGCTACCACATGGCGATCTCCGCATCCAGCAACTGCCACGCACCCAGTAGCGTTTCGTCATGCAGATGCTCGATATTGTCATCGCCCAGGCCAGCCGCTAAAGGAACAGCGCCATGCCCAAGCCAGAACGCTCGACGTCGGTCGAGCAGATCAGCCACTCGATCCTGATCCTACGCGGCCAGCGCGTGCTGATCGATGCCGAACTCGCCGACCTCTATGGCGTCGCTACCAAGGTGTTGCTGCAAGCAGTCAAGCGCAACACGCAGCGTTTCCCGGAAGATTTCATGATGCAGTTGACCTCCGCCGAGTGGGCCGCTTTGAGGTGACAATTTTTGTCCACAAAGCCCGCACGCGGCGGCCCCCGC
>JAXDQN010000607.1:0-3624 GCA_034667865.1 Gammaproteobacteria bacterium | reverse complement strand
AATACCTGCTGGTAAGTTCCGCTTTCCGTCAGGCGCAGCACTTTGGCGGTCTGCGGAGCGCTGTACTTCGGATCGAGTTCGATGACGGCCACCTTCGAGAAACCAGGTGCGTATCCGACCTGACTGTGCGCGATCATAGGCGGACGCGTCCACTTGGAGATGACGTCAGGCTTCAAATGCCACACGATCGCACCGGTGGTCTTGCCCGAAGGAATCAGCGATCGCAATACAAACCAACCGTTTTGCGCGCGATTGCGTCCATCGAACAGCATCAGGGCGGCGGTATCCGAGACAACACTGATGCGGGCCAGCGGATCGTCAACCCCTAAGGTGATGCTTTTGCCCTCAACAAATGCAAGCGGCTGGGTGTATCCCTTAGCCTTATCCCAGTCCTCCAAGTAGTAGGCTTTTTTGGGCTCGTCGGACAGCGGCAGCATTTTGATCATCCGATCATTCGGCGTTCGCGGAAAAATGCCCGCCTTGGATCCGTCCACTAGGTACGTCTTGCCCATATAGATCGAGGGCAGGAACTCCAAGTTGAAACCGGCCCGGCCGACAAGCTTCGGCGGCAGCGGCTGGTCGAGATTGATGCTGACCTTCACACCCCCCGGTTCCGCGGCTACCTCCAGCGTATAGCTGACATCGAAGGCCGGGAAGGCGAGACTCGCGGTGAGCCGGCTGTTCGCCTTATCTGCCTGGCGCCCTTTGAGGGTTGCCACCAAGTCCCACTGCTCCGGGGTCGGCATCAAGCGCACGTCACCGTTGGTGGCGATGCGCTGGCCGTGGAGAATCATTTCCATGGCCGTGTTCTTCTGATCCACGAAAACGGGGTGATACGTGCTGTCGTAGAGAAAGACACTAAACCCCTGGGTATCGAGATAATTCTTGTCGGTTACGTGCATCGCAAAATCGGCGGCGAACGCGTTTGAGGCAATCGTCAGATCCAAAAAGAGCCACAGAGAAAATCCGGTGAATATCGTTTTTATTTGGCGGAAAGAGGACATTTGTAGTTAGCTCCTGAGCGCTTCACTTGTGAAAGCTTCCATATTTGGCAAAGCACAGGGCATGCCGCCTGCCAACGATAGCGCTACCATAGCTTTTCCGAGTGGGAACATCAACCTCCCGGAGAAACCAAGTTGCACGGAGGCGAGTGCTCCGCTCGGATCGTTTTGGTGATCCGCCTGACTGCTACCGTCGGCTTCGTCGTAGCGCCGGCTTCGTTGGGATTCGTGGTCATCGGAATTGCCGAACAACTAATTAGTTGGATTGTTGTGAGTCAATAACCAACGAAAGCGCGTCTTAAAAATGACTGCTAGAATCGCCCACATCCCGCATTGGAGTAAATTCTCATGACCGAACTCGCTCCTACCGTATCCCCGTCGCGCGCCGCCACAATCATGGCGCTGCTACTCAGTATTCCAATCTTGATGGCTCACGGCGCCGAGACGGCCACAACGCCGCCGATGCCGGCAACGTCAATGCCGCCCGCAGGCGACTATCATTTGGAGAAATCCCATGCGAGCCTGATCATGCACGTGAACCATCTCGGATTCTCGACCTACACTACTCGGTTCAGCCGCTTTGACGCAGAGCTCACCTTCGATCCCAAGCAAATCGCTGCATCGAAAGTCTCAACAACCATCGATGCCGATTCTTTCGAAATGGACGGAGCTCCGTCGATGTGCCTCGACATCATGAAGGGCGAGCAGATGCTCGATACCAAGAAATTTCCAAAAATCCTCTTCAAGTCGCAGAAGGTGCGAATGACGGGAGCCAACGCCATGGAGATCACAGGTGCGTTTACGCTACACGGGGTCACCCGGCCGATGGTGCTCAAAGCCACCTACAATGGCGGCTACGCCGGCATGCCCCAAATGGATCCGCAGGCACGCATCGGATTCTCCGCGCACGGGCAATTCAAACGCTCGGATTTCGGCATTGTGTTCGGGGTACCCGCCCCCGGCACCACCATGGGCGTGGGTGACCTTGTGGATTTCTCGATTGAAGTGGAATTCGCGGGTCCGCCGCTCGCCGGGGCGGCCAGCGGCACGCGTTGAGCGCTATCGTTGGGAGGAAGCGATGCGTTAACCGTACGTGAGGTCTGTGCTCATCCGCAACGCGGAAATTCATAAATCTGTTGATGTGATTCGGGTCGGGACGCTGAGCGTTACCGTCGGATTATCCGGGGTCGGCCCGCCTCCAACGTTCAGAATCACCCAAATATTCGCAAGCTGGGCAGCGTGTCGCCGTCGCGCATGCGGATGTCGGCGATCTGCCGGTCGAAGAGAAACGTGAAATCCGGTCCCGGATACTTGCCGGTCATTTCCGCCGCATCGCGGGCCGACTTCAGGCGATCTGCGCCTAGAGCGATCCGCGCGCGTCGATCGGCCAAATGTCGACGAGCTTGCTGCCTCTCACACAGTGATAATAGTCGTGCAAATTGATGGTCGGGTCGCAATGCGGTGTCACGAGCTCGACCTTCGAGCCGAGTTTGAGCGTTGCCGACTTCCGCGCAAGCTTGATCTTGCCGAATTCGTCCCCGTAGAAGACGTATTTCGAGCCGGCCGGCGCACCGCGTTCGGGCCTCGGGATGGGGCCATCCATGGAAAAGCACTTGAAGCCGCCGTCGATGGTCGGCAACCCGGGGACGTGGTTGCTCACCACCATGCATTGAACAAATAGTGCGGTCCGATAGGGATTCGACCCACGCGCAAATAGCTGCACGTCCTCGTACTCGATATCCATGAAGGCATAGGAGCCGCACTGGCATTCTGTGAAGAGCCCGGCGCGCCGATCCGTGTCGAACGTTCCGGTGCCGCCGCCGGAAACGATGCGAGGCGTGTAGCCCGCGCGAGCCGCGGCATTCAAAACCGCTTCCATGTGCTTAAGCTGCCTGCCGTAGACACGCGCCCGATCGGCCGCCTTCTCGATATGCTGCACCATGCCCGAATAGGACTGCAGTCCCGCCAACTCGAGTACATCCGAAGACTGCACTCGTTTAATGAGCTTGAGCGCACCGTCCAAATCGGGGACGCCGGTCCGCCCCATGCCGATGTCGATGTCCACGAGTACCGAGAGCGTCTTGCCGCGCAGACGCAATGCCGTCTCGAGTGCGGCGATGTACGCTGGACTGTCGACTGCGACCATGAACCCCGGACTCTGGCCGGCAAGATCGCACAGAAGGCCGGTTTTAACCGCACCGAACACGGGCGTCGTTAAGAGTACGCCGGGCAGGCCGGCGGCGACCATGACGGTGGCTTCCCGCAGCGTCGCGACTGAAATGCCCACGGCGCCCGCAGCGATCTGCCGCTTGGCGATCTCGATGCTCTTGTGTGTCTTCGCGTGCGGTCGCAGCGAAAGCCCGGCCTGCTTGCACAGCTTGGCCATGGTCTTAAGATTGAATTCAAAATCGTCGAGATCGAGGATTACGGCAGGTGTCGCCAGCGCCTGGCGGGACCGCGATTCGCCTATGAAGTGGGCGTTCGGCCCGAGGTCCCTAGTTTCTCGCATCGTGCGCAACGATATCAACAAAGCGACAGGACGTCACGACCCCGCTGCGCCGGTTGCGTTTAGCAGAGGCGCTGGGGCGAGTAACGATTCGCTCATGACGCCTCGTTCCCGGGA
>JAXDQN010000606.1:0-4360 GCA_034667865.1 Gammaproteobacteria bacterium | reverse complement strand
CGGGCGTGCCCTGCGCTGCACCGCCGTCGTTCAACCCCAGGGCAAACACCTGCGATTTGCGGCCGTCGGCCCAGGTATCCCAATGCCGTATGAACAGTTCGTGGTGCACCACGCCGGTGGCGGTGGTGTGCGCCACCGTGTCGAGGCGCTGCTTGCTGCAATTGAGATCGCCGCAATCGAGGAATACTTCCAGGCTCACCAGAATGCGATCGCCGTTGGGCGCCACATGAAAGCTGCCGACATCCGACGGCAGATTGGTGACTTGAGTGGAGTCGGCAACCGGCTGATCTTTGTGCGGCCCGGTGGCATTGGCGATGACGCGCCACACCTGATTCGAACCGCTGCGATTCGACAAAAAGTAAATGTACTTGCCGTCGCGGCTCCATTCGGCCGAGCTGGCGTTGTGGGCGCCGTCCGTGAGACGCAGCGGTGCGGCGCCACGTTTCTGGGTGTCGATCAGCCAAATCCCGGTGCGGCCTTTGTTGGCCTCCATGTCGGTGGAACGCTGCGTGAACACGGCGTGCTTGCCATTGGGCGACACCGCCACATCGGAAATGCGCTCGAGGCGCACCAGATCGCGCACGGTGAAAGGCGCCGAGGGTTCAGCGGCGGGAGCGGCCGCCGCGGCAGCGGCCGCACTCCAGCAGATGAGGGTGAGGGCAACGAAGCGTTGGGCGGACATGTGGTTCCCTTATATTGTAATTGTGCCGAGGCGATCAACGTTGGCCAGGGGATGATCTTCGCGGGACGAATCGTCCTGCCATTGACGCATCCAAGGATCGGCGAGGCCATATTGCAGATACTGTGCTGCCGCGGGACCCAAAGCGGCGCCGTAGGTTTGAAAGCGGAACAGCACGGGCGCAAACATGGCGTCGGCAAGGCTGAATTCGCCCAACAACCAGCCGCCGCCGGCACCGAAGCGCGCGCGGCAGTCCGACCAGACGGCGTCGATGCGCGCCAAATCGCTTTGCAGCTCCGCGCTTGGCGCGACCCTTCGATCGCGCGCCCGCACGTTCATCGGGCATTCATTGCGCAAGCTCTGAAAACCCGAGTGCATTTCCGCGGCGACCGAACGCGCCAGTGCGCGGGCCGCGCGGTCTTGGGGCAGCCCGCGTTGCGTGCTTTCGGCGGCATATTCGCAGATGGCGAGCGAGTCCCAGATCTTGAGCCCCTCGTCGATCAGCAAGGGCACCCGCTGCGACGGGGAATAGGCAGCTATTTGCGCGCGGTAGTCGGGTGCATCGAAATGCACCACACGTTCCTGAAACTCGAAGCCGACTTTGCGTAAGAATAGCCAGGGCCTCAGCGACCAACTGGAGTAGTTTTTGCTGCCGATGACAAGCAGCGGAAGCGAAGCAGAGGTGGCCATGGGTGGATTCTATCAGGCTGGGAGTGAAGCGATGTTTGCGCCGTTGGTATTAAGTTTCGATCTGGACGATACGCTGTGGCCGGTCGAGCCGGTGATGGCTGCGGCCGAGCAGACCATGTGGGCCTGGCTGCGCGAGCGTCACCCGGACTTGATGCGGGGTCATGGCATCGAGACCATGCGCGCGGTGCGGGCACGCATGGCGGAAGCCTATCCGGAGCGTATCCACGACATGACGTTCATGCGCCGGCGCACCTTGCGCGAAATGTTCGGCGATCATTCGGATGCAGAGGCGTTGGCGGATCAAGCCTTCGACGTGTTTTACGCGGCACGCAATCGCGTGCAGTTCTACGATGACGTGGAACCGGCGCTGAAGCGCCTGAGTGCGCGCTATCGCCTATTCGCCCTGAGCAACGGCAACGCCGACTTGCAACGTTGCGGGCTGGCGGATTTGTTCGAAGGGCATGTCACGGCCATCAGTGCGGGTGCGGCCAAGCCCGATGCGCGCATCTTCAAGAATTTGCGCGATCTGGCCGGTGTCGATGCAGCGCAAGTTCTGCACATCGGCGATGATCCGCACGCGGACGTGGTGGGTGCGACTCAGGCCGGCATGCAGGCCATCTGGGTAAATCGCGAAGCACGCGAATGGCCGGCGCAGTTCGCGCCGCCGCCGCGCACCATCTCGACGCTTGCGGAAATCATTTAGCACCACGACGATGCATAATGCGTTAGCAGCCTATCGATGCGATTGCTGATTGCCAAAACACTGAAAAAATAGGCATTTTCTGACTGCAGTTCGCGCTTTTGCTATTCACTCGCGCTGTAGTTTGTCGATAGGATGGTGTCAGCTCTAAAAGGACACCAAGCATGCAAGCATTGTCTGCGGGACCTCTGGTGGCGGTGAGTTCGTTGCGCGAATTCTTTCGTGACGCGTTTCACACTGCGAGCGAACATCAACATCTCGACATCGACGAGCAGGCGGAGCAATACGTCGTCAATCTGCTGACCATGTTTTCGCGGGCTGACGCCTTGTACGAGAAAACCCCGGACGGCCTGCGCATCCGACCGCTGGCGCACATGCTGGCCGACGCGCTGGAGGCGCCGAACACGGCCGCGCGGCAGCGGGGCTTGCAACGCTTGGGCGATGTCTCGCTGTTCATCGCAGGATTCTTCGCGCGCAGTTTCGCGCGCAAGCTCATCGACATCGACTATCACATCGCCATGGGCGGCAACGCGTACAGCTCGCTGGCCGACACCATGCAGCGCTCGACGTCGGGACGCAGCGTAGCAGCGGTATACGCGCAGCTGGCGCAGAAGTTTCAGCGCTTGGTCGACGCGCTCAATGAGGTGAGCGACATGTCCTATCGCCACTCGGATGCCGACATCCTGCGACTCTATGAGATCTGGATGAAAACCGGCAGCCCACGGGCGCACGGCTTGCTGCGCCAGCTGGGGGTGCAGCCGGTGGCGGTCGGCGGCGCGCGTCGGGAGCATTAGCCCATGGTGCTGCGCGGACTGCAGGCGCTGATTGGCCGGCTGTACGATGTCGAGCTGCGCTACGACGTGTACGATTTTCTGGTGACCGACCGGCGCGCCGTATCGGGCTATGCGCCCAACGATGATTGCCATGGCGCCGAGGAAGAGCTGCTCTTGGCCGAGCGTCTCGACGCCTGCGGCGGTCGCAGCGGCGGCGCGGGCGTAGCCCTGTATCTTGACCCGCAGCTATTGTCGCGCCTCGAGCTCGCCGATCCGCAGCACTCGCTGACCCCTGGCAATTTGAGCGACTATTGCACCGCGCTCGAAGGCGTTAGTCACTTCGTCTACTCGACCTGGCGATTGGAATACGATTTGCCGGTATCTTTGCTCGAGCTGGAGACACAGGCCGAGGTCGACAAATACGCCGTGACGGTATTTTTGTTGGGTGCGCAGCAGGGCGGCATTTATCCCGCGCACGTGCACTCGCAGCTGTTCGACCGCGTCAGTTTCGACTCGCGACTTGCGCCTGCCCAAGTGGAGCGCTATCAAACCGCGCACCGCTGCGCGGCGCGCTACTGCCGTCGGTTGGAACGCACCTTCGTGAATCGCGGTGTGGCGCGCATCGAAGCGCTGGTGCGCGAGTTGCGCCGGTTCTATCGTCTGGGGGCAAGCGCCAAGCTCAGTCACGCGCTGGCGTGAGGGCAGAGCCGGCGACGGGCCTATTCTTTCGAGTCGTCGTCCTTGTTCTCGTCGGCCTGCTTCTTGAGTTTCAGCCATTCGCTCAACTTGCGTAGATCCTTTTTGCGCGGCGGCGCAGGCGCCTTGCCGAGCTTGCCGCTGTCGTAAGGGTCATAGCCCTTCTTGGTGCCGAGCGGATTGGCACGCACCTGTTCAACCGGAGTCGGGGCATCGTCGGCGATGGACAATGCCGGGTGTTCGAGCCGCTGCAGACGCTGGGTGGAGACCTCGGGGCTAAATGCGCCCGTGGCGACCTGCCACTCCCAAATGGCATTGCCGCGGTCGTCGAACTTGACCCGGCCGGTGGACTTGGAAGTCCCGTCGTGGTCGTGCGGCGACTCGGCCGGGCCGTTTGCGCCTGGTTTGGAGCCTGATTTTGAGTTCTCGCTACCCATACACCCTTTTTAGGCGATACGGATGTTAAGTCAACCTGGGGACGTCAAATTTTGGTGTCCCGTCACAATTGCATGGCGTATTGGGCGCGCAGCAGGCCGTGGGCGGTTTTTCCGTCATTCCACTCGCCGCGCTGCACATGATGCATGGCTTCGCTGAACGGCAACCACTGCAGCTCCAGCTCCTCGTCGGCATCGGGGCGCGACGCGCCGATATTCAGCTCTCGCGCCAAGTACATGTGAATGACTTCGGTAAACAACCCGGGCGCGGGGATGTAAAGACCCAGTTCCGTCCAGCGTTTTGCGGTCACGCCGGTCTCTTCGGCAAGTTCGCGCCGCGCGCAGACCGCGGGCGCTTCGCCTGGATCGAGCTTGCCGGCAGGGATTT
>JAXDQN010000605.1:0-4065 GCA_034667865.1 Gammaproteobacteria bacterium | reverse complement strand
CGCACGGCGGTGTTCGTCGGACGATGGATTTTCGGCCCAGTGAGGGCGGCAGGCTAGGCCTGCTGCCCTCGGGCTGGTTTCTAGAAGCGCTTAGCGGCAATGTTCGTCGCGTTCGCCGCTGTCATGCCAGTTGCGTTCGGGATAATAGCGATGGTGCTCATGGTCGTAATAGCCCTCGTTTGGCGTAACGACGCAACCCATCACCAGGCCGATCAAGCCCAGCAGAAAACCGCACTTCGCGATGCGTTGTGTATTTTTCATGATTATTCCTCAGTAGCAGTGCGGTCAGATTAACGGACGGCTGGAAGACTGTAACGTCACGTTCCGCCGACACATCCTGTGGGTTAATTGCCTACAAATCGACTCACTTTCGAGGGCGGAGAAATGAACACGGAGACGCGCCGCATCCTGTTCCCGCACACCACCGCTCAGTCCTAGGCCGGGATCGCTAGCTCAATCCGAAGACACTGAAATAGCTGCGCTCATCGCTCCACATGCGATCGACCTGCCAGCCATTCGCGTTGGCGAGAGCAGTAAATCCGGGCACATCGTATTTCCGTGAGCTTTCGGTATGGATCGTTTCTCCGGCGTCAAAGTCAAAGGTGTGCCCGGACACCGTGGCAGTTTGCGGTTGGCGGCTCACCAGGTGCATTTCGACGGCGGACTCGGCCTCGTTCCAACGCGCAACGTGACGAAACTGCTCGAGCACAAAGTCGCCGTCGAGTTCGCGGTTTATGCGCGCCAATAGATTGAGATTGAATTCAGCCGTCACGCCTTGATTATCATCGTAGGCGCGCAACAGCACATTCAGATCCTTTTTCATGTCCACGCCGATGAGAGCCTTGCCGCCGGCGCCGACGTGGCGCCGCATGCGCTGTAAGAATGTGGCGACTTCGCCCGCATCTAAATTGCCTATCGTGGAACCGGGAAAGAACGCGACGCGGGCACCGACGGGCACCCAATTGGGCAGCGCAAACGACGAGGTGAAGTCGGCAACGATGGGCTTGGCCGGCAGATTCGGGAAGCGCCAACGAAAACGCGCTACTGTTTGATCGAGAAAATCTCCCGCAATATCGATGGGCACGTAGAGACGCGGCGTGCGCAATGCCCCGATTAGAATCTCCGTCTTTATTCCCGCGCCGGCCCCGTATTCCAAAAGAGTGACGTTCGGCCCGCAGAAGGCCGCCATTTCACCGCTGTGCTTGCGCAGAAGCGCGGTCTCGGTTCGCGTCGGATAGTACGCATCGAGTTTGGTGATGTCCTCGAAAAGCTCGCTGCCGCGATCGTCGTACAGCCAACGACTCGGCAAAGTTTTGGGCGCCTGACCAAGTCCCACCACCACATCGGATTCGAATGCCTCGGATTGTTGGAAACGAGTGCTGACGTCAAGCATGGTGATCCTCCGCCAGCCGTACTCCCGAGAATTGCCAGCGTGTTTCGGGCGGAAAGAAATTTCGATAAGTCGCTCGGATATGGTCCGCTGGCGTTGCGCACGATCCGCCGCGCAGCACGAATTGTCCCGACATGAATTTGCCGTTGTACTCGCCGATGGCGCCCTCAGCCGGCACGAAACGCGGATAGGGTAAGTAAGCGCTGCGCGTCCACTCCCACACATCGCCGAACATCTGTACCAATTGATTGGTGGACGTTGCGCGCTTTGGGCGCAAGCGCCCCGAGTCTGCAAAGTTGCCCTCCTGCGGCAAGCCCTTTGCTGCGGTTTCCCACTCCGCCTCCGTCGGCAGACGTCGTCCGGCCCAAGTGGCAAAGGCATCGGCTTCGAAATAGCTCACGTGGGTCACCGGCGCATCTGGATCCACCGGTTGAGCGCCACGCAGGGTCATGGTCCAAAACTCTCCGTCGCGCTCCTCCCAGTACAAGGGCGCGGCCCATGAATCGGCAAGTACGCGTGCCCATCCGGCGGATAGCCACAACAGCGGATTGCGGTATCCGCCGTCAGCGATGAATTCGAGCCATTCACGATTGGCCACCAATCGATCGGCCACACGGTATGGCTCAATGTAGACCCGGTGACGAGGCCCCTCACAGTCGAAGGCGAAGCCGTCGCCGGAGTGACCAATGGTCACGAGGCCACCCTCGAACGTGACATAGGCCGCCTGCGAACTCTGGCGCGTTTCCACCGGCAACGGTTCGGGCGACTTGTAAACTGGACGTAATGGATTCTGTGCAAACAAATGCAGGATGTCGGTCAACAAGAGCTCTTGGTGCTGTTGTTCATGATGGCAGCCCAGTTCGATCAGCTCTGCAGCACTCGGTGATGCCGTTGCTTGCAACATATTATTGATCGCCGTATCGACATGAGCCCTATAGCGATACACCGTTTGTAACGTAGGTCGAGTCAGCACTCCGCGGTTTGGGCGCGGTTGGCGGGCGCCAACGCTCTCATAATATGAGTTGAACAAGAAGTTGAAGCTGGCGTCGAAAGCTCGATAGCCAGGCAAATAGGGTATCAGCACCATGGTTTCGAAGAACCAGGTGGTGTGCGCCAGGTGCCATTTGGCCGGGCTGGCATCGGGCATCGACTGGACCGTAGCGTCGGCGTCGGACAGCGGCGCGGCAAGTCGGCCGGTATTCTCACGCACGCTGCGATAAAGCCGGGCCAACTGGCTCGGTTCTAGCGTGGAGCGAAACAGATGTGCGGCGTCCATCAGCGCATCCCTCTTGTTTAGCAAGAAATCGAGTTATTGGGAGCGCTTTGGCCAGAAACAAGCGTCATTTCGCCCTCGAGTCATAATAATAACCGATCAAAATGGTCGAGGCAGAATTCTGTTTGCCGCACGGTGTCAGAGCCTATTTGACAATGGTGCACCGCGTGGCGGGCAATGCTTGTCGGGGTCAGCCGCTAAAGCGGCGTCGGAAAAATCCTATGGGGAGCGCAAGGCGCCTACCTCGGCGGTGACCCGGTGCGGCGAGACGATTTATGTGTCCGGATTCCCCCCGTTTGATCCGGAGACCAGCACGGTGATCGCCCGCGCCCATTGAGCGCCAGACGGAGCTGGTGCTGGCGCAAATGAAACTCTGTGTCGAGACTGCCGGATCGTCACTGGAGAACGTTCTCAAGTGCAATGCGTACTGTACGTCGGTGGAGAAATTCGCCATCGTCAACTCGATTTATTCCCGCTACTTTCCTAAGGACCCGCCGGCACGAACATTTGTCTGTGTACCCGCGTGGCCTGGCCCTTTCGATATTGAATTCGACCGTGTCGCCACGCTGTAAGCGCCCTGTTTCTTCATATATCTGGTGATGAATTAAAGCGCCGTCATCAATAACGCAGACTTAATCTGCAGCGCCCTTTTGCCCGCTTGCGCCCGTCAATATAGGGGCGTGGTGATTTATCACCGTTGATAAAGAGAGAGTCCAATGCGCCTCAACCACTCGCGATTCCTGGGCGGCCTAGTCGGGCTGATCATCATGTCCAATATGGCGCCACCGATCGTGCAGGCGCAGGAAAGCGATCCACCGTCGCGCGTGGCGCGCTTGGGTTACGTTGAAGGCGCAGTCTCCTTTCAACCGAGCGGCACCGATGACTGGGTGGCGGCGCCCATCAACCGTCCGCTGACTACGGGAGATAAGCTTTGGTCTGACCGGGGCGGCCGAGTCGAATTGCAACTGGACGGTTCCTTGGTGCGGCTCTCCAGCGATACGTCGATGTCGTTTCTCAATTTGGACAATCGCACCACGCAAATTCAATTGTCGTCGGGTACTTTGATCGTGCACGTGCGTCGCCTGGACGACGATGAAGCCTATGAAATTGACACGCCGAATCTGGCTTTCTCGCCGTCGCGTCCGGGCATCTACAGATTGACCGTCGATGAATCGGGCACCACCACCATCGTAAGTGTGCGCAGCGGCCAGGGCGAAGTCACGGGCGCAGGCTCGGAGTACACCGTGTCGGCGAACGAAACCGAAGCCTTCGCGGGTGCCGACCAGCTTCTCGCGACTCCGCAGAATGACTATGCGCGCGGCGATCCTTTCGAATCGTGGAGTGCCAGTCGAGATGCTCGCGTCGATCACTCGGAGTCTGCGCGCTATGTGTCCCCCGACGT
>JAXDQN010000604.1:0-3682 GCA_034667865.1 Gammaproteobacteria bacterium | reverse complement strand
CCTTGCCCAGGGCATCAATCAATGCACCGGGAGGATAGTTCTTGCTGGAGGACAGCGCCCAGGTGATGCCGGACATGGCGCGCCCATTGGCATCCGCCAGAGACTTGAGGAGGACGGGAAGGGTTTTGGTGTCGACCAGGCGGGCAAGCGATTCGACGTAGGCCAGGGTCTCGCGCTTTTCGGCGGTCGCAAGCGCATCGATAATGGGCTCGATGGCGCTGGGTCCGAGCGCAACCAGTTTTTCCAATGCCTTTTGAGCCAGCGGGCTGCCTGGATTGCCGCTGGCTTTAACCTCAGCGATTAGCCGATCGGCACGGTAGTTCGCGAATAAGCTCATTCGGTGCCTAAATTGCACATTCCCCGGGAGTTCTCCATTCTCACCCTAGCGCAGGTGCCATCCCTGGTGTTGATTCTCAGTTCTGAATTATGCCATACCGCACGGTTTTAGCCGCCTGCGGTACACTTGGCGCCCCTTATGAATCAACCAGCTGCCGCGGAAGCCGCGCTCCGCGAGAAATTAAGTACTTACCTCGACCCCTACCTGGACCAGTCCTTGGGTGATGCCAAGGCAATTGTTTCGGTCAGTACGGGGGCCGATTGGGTTCGAGTCGAACTCATTTTGGGCTTTCCGTGCAGCGATTACGCGCCGGAGTTGAGGACCGCGCTTGAGGCTCATCTATTCCCTCTCCTGGGTAGCGCCCGGCTGGAGCTAAACTTGAGCGCGCAGATCACTGCACATGCTGTTCAACGCACTTTAAAGCCACTGGCGAATGTGAAAAACGTGGTCGCGGTGGCTTCCGGAAAGGGCGGCGTCGGCAAGTCGACTACCGCTGCAAATCTGGCGCTGGCCTGGGCCGCGCAGGGCGCCAAAGTGGGCCTTTTGGATGCCGATATCTATGGTCCCAGTCAGCCGCTGATGATGGGATTGAGCGGCTCCAAGCCCGTGAGCACGGATGGCAAACACATGGCGCCGCTGCGCGCTCATGGCGTCGAGGTCATGTCGATCGGCTTCATGATCGACGCAGAGCAGCCCATGGCCTGGCGTGGACCCATGGTGACGCAGGCGCTGACGCAACTGCTCGGCGACACGTTGTGGGGCGATTTGGACTACTTGGTCGTCGATATGCCGCCGGGCACCGGCGATATCCAGCTGACGCTGGCGCAACGCGTGCCGGTGAGCGGCGCCGTGATTGTCACCACGCCGCAAGATATCGCCCTGCTGGATGCTCGCAAGGGCCTCAAGATGTTCGAGAAGGTGGAAGTGCGAGTCTTGGGTGTAGTGGAAAACATGAGCATGCATGTGTGCAGTCAGTGCGGCCATGTGGAGCATGTGTTCGGCAGCGGTGGCGGCGCGCGCATGGCCGCGCAGTACGGTGTGCGACTATTAGGCGAGTTGCCGCTCGACATCCGAATTCGCGAAGACGCCGATGGCGGTGCGCCCACCGTGGTGTCGGAGCCCGGCAGCGAGCGAGCGCGCGCCTATTTTCAGATGGCACGGCGCACTGCCGCGCGCCTGTCTACGCTCAACAAAGATTACAGTCACGCCTTCCCCAAAATAACAGTCGAAGCAACCTAATGAGCATCAAGAGCGATCGCTGGATCAGACGCATGGCAGCCGCACACGGAATGATCGAGCCGTTCTCGGAACAGCAAGTGAGAGTCGCGAACGGCCACAAGATCGTGTCTTATGGGACCTCGAGCTACGGCTACGATGTGCGTTGCGCAGATGATTTCAAAATCTTTACCAACATCAACTCGACCATCGTCGATCCAAAGGCGTTCGATGAAAAGTCCTTCGTGGATTTCAAAGGGCCGGTGTGCATCATTCCGCCGAACTCTTTCGCGCTCGCGAGCACGGTCGAATATTTTCGAATTCCGCGCAGCGTTTTGACGGTTTGCTTGGGAAAATGCGTCACCGCCGACACTCGTGTTGTGGACGCCGAGACCGGCGCCTATGTGCCGATTACCGAAATGCGCTTCGGCAAATCGACGCTGGCGCTAGATGCGGATTCCGGGAAACTGAAGCCAGCAAAGGTTTCGGCATTTGTCCCTCAGGGGCGCAAAGAAATATTCGAACTTCGCACGCGAGCCGGACTGCGCATACGCGCAACCGCCAATCATCCGTTTCTCACGTTTGACGGCTGGACAGCTTTGAGCGAGTTGCGAGCCGGTGATGGGATTGCAGCCGCGGGCTCGGTTCCCGTGTTCGGCAAGACGCCGATCCCGGATTCGGAGGCCAGCCACCTCGGGGCGATGATTGCAGACGGCAAGTGCGAGCAGGTCGTTCCCCAGTCGATTTTTACTGCCCCGGAAAATTCGGTTCGATTGTTTCTGCAGTCCTTGTTGCGCGGTCTTGCGGCGGCGCCAGAGGGGACTGCTGATGCGTCGTGTGCAAATTCGGGTGGCTATAGCCACCCGAACCGCGGTATTAGCGACCAAAAATGTGGTTATAACCACCCGAATTTGTACAGGTTTCAAGGGAGTTCTGCCGTCGGGACAGCTCGGTCGGCAGTGGCCGTTGACTTGCCGCCAGTCGATAGCGCTCTTAGTTCAGACGAGGGCGTACTGACCGAGTACTTTTGCAGGTCGCGCAGACTGGCGGAAGACATTCACCACTTATTGCTGCGGTTCGCAACATCTTCGATGATCCGCGAGACGAGGGCCGACGACGGAAGTCTCGGCTGCACCATTCAAATTTCGAATCCTAGCCAAGTTAGTGGCCCCGTTTGGGATGTGGTCGCACAGATCGAATCGGTGGGCGAGGAGGAGGTATTCGATATCTCCGTGCCGAACTTGCACAACTTCTTGGCCAACGATCTTGTCGTTCACAATTCCACTTATGCAAGGTGCGGAATAATAGTCAACGTAACGCCTTTAGAGCCCGAGTGGGAAGGCCACGTCACTCTTGAGTTCTCAAACACCACGCCGCTGCCGGCAAAGATCTACGCCAATGAAGGCGTGGCGCAAATGCTGTTTTTCGAGTCAGACGAAATCTGCGAGACTTCGTACAAGGATCGCGGGGGAAAGTACCAGGGACAACGCGGCGTGACGCTGCCGAAGACTTAGTTCACGCTCTTGATGCGCATGGCGATCTCGACTTTGCCATCGCGGCTGCGCTCCGCCTGCACCGGCAGGAAGCCCAGTGACGGGGCGAACCACATGCGCAGAATCCGATTGTTGCCGGCGCGCTGGCTGGTGACCACGACCGTGTCGAGCTCGCCGATGGCGGTGCGGATTCTGGCGTCGCCTTCCTGGGTATAGAGAAATTCCTTCAGCCGATCTTTGTCGACGATCCAGAAGGTTTTAGGCAGATTGCCTCTCTTGAGATCCGCCATGACTTCCACTTGGATGGACATTACATCTTGCGCGCCGTCATGCAGCGCAATGTCGACCGGTTTCTTCTCCGACTCGCCGGTGGCGCGTTTGCTGCTCCAATCGAAATCCAGACTCACCGTGGCCGATCCCTCCTTGCCGCGATATTTCTGCGGCCGCACATGTCCGCCCTCGATGGTCAGCCAGCTGTTCTGCACCAAGTCGTCGCTGTATGCCAGGCGAAAAATCCCGCGCGCGGTGATGGTCCATGTGTAGAGGTACTGGTCCGTGTCCGGCAACTGCTTCAGCGCAATTTCGCTGCTGCCCACGTTGATGCCCTTCCACGACGCCTCGTAGTGGGCTGAGAAGG
>JAXDQN010000603.1:0-4230 GCA_034667865.1 Gammaproteobacteria bacterium | reverse complement strand
CAAATCTCGCCCACCGGTTTGATCAACATCGCGTTGTTCTCAGTGCCATGGGCGTCATGGCAGCTCGCGCAGGTCACGCCGCGCGTGTACATCAGGCTTTGCACGAAATCATTGCCCTGCATGCGATTCTTGTGCGCGGTGCCATCGGGAAAGTGAGTGAACGAGAGCTCACCAAGCTTGTGATCCTCCAATTTCCAGAAATCGACCAGCTGCTTGCCCATGTGAAAGCCGACCGGCCAGTCGTAGTATTTTCCTTTGATTGGATTGGTCAGCGGTTGGCCTTGGGAATGACATTGAATGCAGGTATCCGTCGCCTGCACATAGCTGAGTTTGGCCGGATTGATCATGTTCGGCTTGCCTTGATGGGCAACATGCTCGCTGCCAGGCCCGTGGCATTTCTCGCAGCCCACATTCCACTCGGTGACCTGTTTGGTCTCGATGTCGTAGTTCACCGAATGGCAGCCATCGCATAGCGGGCCAGTGGGACGCTTCATGTTGTCGGGCGGGTAGAGCGGGGCCCACCAATCGGCGTCATTCTTCACGAAATATTTGCTCCACTTCTGGTGGGTCACATCCCATTGAACCGGAAACACAAAATAATCATCGCCCACTTTTTTAAAGTAACGCTGTTTCCACTTGCTGCCGTACGTAAGAGCGACGTCCTCTTTGGTGAACGTCACCATGGGATCCGCCTTGGTCAAATCGGGAAGAATGGCGTCCGGGTGTTCATGCGGATCTTGGACCACGTTGGCCATCCGGGTCTTCTTCCAGCGATCGTAGATATCGGTGTGGCAATCCTTACACGCGCCGGAACCGACATAGTGGGACGTACTCGAGGTCGCTGGTTGTTCGGCCGCCAGTTGCGGGGATAGCGCCGCGACCGTGGGAAGATTCCGAAGGTAGGCGGTTACCTGCCAGAGCTTGCGATCCGGCAGCGTCCAAGCCGGCATGCCAGTGTGCCGAATGCCCATCTTCAGGTGATAAAACATCTCACCGTCGCTCATGCGCTGCACGTCGGCTGAGCGCAGATCCGGCGGCCGCGGATACTCCCCGCTGCCGATTTCGGTTTTACCGCCGCCTTCATAGGCGTGGCAAATCTCGCATTTTTGTGTGTAGGTCTGATGCCCCGCTTCCACATCGGCGGTGCCGGCGGTCGCATCGACCGGATTCTTCATGGCCCTAAAATCTTCGGGCACCGTGTAATGTAGCAATCGCTGCGCGATGCTCGCTTCCAACGCGGGCGCGTCCTCTCTAGCGCTAGAACCCTCCCACATCACCAGTCCGTAGGCACCGAAAGCGAGAAGGACAAGAATCCCAACCGTGATTCCTGCGATTTTGATCCGTTTGTTCGACTTCATTTAAATCCCGCCAAATGCTTATTGCCCGGTAAAGAACTGAAACCCCAGATACCCCAGGAACCGCGTCGTGTCGGTGCCATTGCGAAGACCGGTGCCGGCCGCAGCAATCAACTTCAAGTGCTCCACGAACTCTTGGCGCAGCCCCACATTGACGATCAGATCGCCCCCGTTTAAGAAACGCTCGCTTACGCTACGGATCTCGGCCATCAGCTCCAATTTTTTCGTGAATTCAAAGGCGCCGAGCAATCCGGCCACCCAGTCATTCGGCTTCTCGGTCGAATATTGATAGCCGACTTCGCTCACTAGCGTGATCGAGCCGAACGTGTGAGCGACTTCGACGGGAAGAAGCAAGTTAGGGCCACGCTCTGCCACCCCGCGCCACACGGAGCGCTTGGAATTCACGAGATCGAGTTGTGGGTACATCGAGACATCGACTTTGGCTTTATCTTGATCGAGAAATCGCCACTTGATGCCGAGTAAAGAATCATCCACATCGCGCTTAGAGCCATCGATTCCTGAGCCGCTGGAAACGAGATAGCCGGTCTCGTATTTCAGCTGGATGTGATCACCCAAGCCGTAGTTAAAATCGATGTGCGGAAAGCTGCGGTCCCGCGCGAGTGCGGTCCGATCTTCAAAATAGGCGCCATTGATCTCCCACTGGCCATCACCAGGCGTGCCGGGATCGTCGGTGATCATGGGAGGACCGCCCTTGGCGTGGACGGCCAGGATGTGGGCAAAAAAGCAGGCCAGTGCTAGGCCAGCACGGCGCGCTTGAGCCCTCATACACGCTGGGCCACGACATCCCAGTTGATGTTATTGAAGAAGGCATCGATGTATTTCGCCGCCGCGGCACCATAGTCCATTTGGTACGCGTGCTCGTACATGTCCATCACCAGCACTGGGCTCGTGTCGGTCGGCGCGGTGGCATGATCGGCCATCCAATAATTCTCGAGCAGTTTAAGCTTGCGGTTGTAGCCCAACAACACCCATCCGGATCCGCCGGCTAAGCCGTTGCCGATTTTGCGAAACTCTGATTCCCACGCATCGTAGGTGCCAAAGGAAGCGCTGATGCGGGTGCGCAGGTCGGCCGGCGGTTTGCCATTGCCGCCCAAATTCGCGAAATAATATTCATGCAGCACAACCGATCCGGTTCGCAGCAGCTGCTCGCGCTTTAAGCCCGTGTACACATATGGAGGAACGCTCGAATCAGCGAGTGCCGCCGGCAAGCGCGCGCGCAGGATGTTCAAGGCCTTTACGGCGCCGCTGTAATTATTCTCCCAGTGGGACCGAATCAGCTTTTCTGAGATTCCGTTGAGACTCTTTGGATCGAAAGGCAAGGGGACGGGCGACTGCTGCCCATCGAAAGCAGCGCCGGACGCCTTTTTTTCCTCGGCGGCCTTGGCCGTCTGCGTTAACGTGCTGGCAGCAACCAGCGCGGCGGCGCCTTGGATAAATACCCTGCGTGAGGCGTCCGACATAAAGCATCTCCATTATTAGCTGGCCTTAAAGATAGTACGAGTCTACTGTAATTGATATGACGAGCCTAGTAGAGTCCGCTACATGAGCGCTAAGCGCCAATCCTGGCTGCTGCTTGTGACCAATCTGCCCGGGCCGAATCAGACGCTGCGCATGAGAATTTGGCGTGCGCTCAAAGCCTCAGGGGCTGCATTGATGCGGGACGGCGTGTACGTGCTGCCCGATACGCCCGAGTCTCAAGCGGTGTTTGAAACTCAAGCCCGCGACATTCGCGCCGTCGCCGGCAGCGTGCATATTTTACATTTCGAGGCCCGGTCGCCCGCTCAGCAACAAGCGCTTATCGCCTTGTTTGATCGCACCGCTGATTACCAAGAGTTCATCGCTCGCCTACAGGCGTGGAGAAAACAACTCCCAAAACTCACCGAGCTCGAGGCGCGAAAGAGGCTCTCGATCATCGCGCGCGAAGCCACCGCCGCGGCCGCGACCGATTTGTTTCCGGGCAAGCCGCAGGAGCAAATGTATAGCGCACTCGGCGAAGCCGAAGCTGCGGTGAACGCGCGCTTCTCGCCCGATGAGCCGCGCCCGGCGCATCGGAAGATCCCCCGCCGCTCGATCAAAGAGTTTCAAGGAAAGACCTGGGCGACGCGGGAACATATGTGGATCGATCGGGTGTGTTCTGCTTGGCTGATCCGCGGCTTCATCGACCCGAAGGCAAGCTTTGTATGGCTCAAGCACATCAGGAGCAAACCTAAGAATGCGCTTGGATTTGATTTCGACGGCGCCGAGTTCACGCACGTTGATTCAAAGGTGACGTTCGAGGTGCTGCTGACATCCTTCGGCCTCGATCAGGATTTAGCATTGGCTAGATTAGGTTCTCTCGTGCATTTTTTGGACGTGGGCGGCATCCCGGTTGCGGAAGCGTCTGGGTTTGCGGCGATTGTTGCGGGCGCCAGAGCGATTCAAAAAGATGATCAGGCGCTTCTCACCAGCGTGACCGCGGTGCTCGATAGTCTTTATGAGAGCTTCCGTCAGGAGAAGTGACCCTGCGTTTTTCGTACTCTGAGCCGCCATCGACCATTTTTGGTGATCACTGCTGAAGAGCTTCTGTTCGGTGATCTCTACCCAATCGACGGCCTCTGGAGGGCGAACTGCGGGGAAGCTTCGCAGCAATATCCGCAGTTGAGAAACCCAATCCGCATGAGATAAAAGCCGAGTACATTGTTCAGTGAGAATCCGCCGTAACGCGCCATACCGAATTTCCCACATCGTCCGCAATCAGCAACGCACCGTCCTGATCCTGAGTAAGTCCCACCGGCGCGCCGAACAGTTTTTTCTCGTCGGCCGAATAGAATCCGGAAACGACAGTCTCCGGTTTCCCGACTGGCTTGCCTTGCTG
>JAXDQN010000602.1:0-2739 GCA_034667865.1 Gammaproteobacteria bacterium | reverse complement strand
GCCCATCGCAGCACCGACTCGGCCAGCGGATCTTCCAGTTCCCATTCCGATTCCACCTGTTCGAGCAAGGCCGCCGCGGTGGCTTCGACTCTGTCGGCCTGCGTCGCATCGACGTGGTAGCGCTTTTCCATGGCGCGCACACTGCGCACGCGCGCGTCCTCGTCGGTGAAGCGGCCCATCAAGTCGTACAGCAACCCTTCGCGCATGGCGCCTTCTGCCACCCGCACCCGATCGATGCCCAAGCTCTCGACCACTTCGAGCAAAATCGCCAAGCCGGCGGGAAACACCGGCGCGCGTTCCGCGTCCACCTCGGGCAGATCCAACTCATCCACATGGCCCGCTGAGATCACGCGCTCCGCCAGACTGTTCATGTTGTCCAAGGTGATGTGCGGCGAGTCCGGATGCAGCGCCCGCAAGGTATCGCCGATCACGCGCACGGTGCCGGAACTGCCGAAGGCCTGCAGCCAACCCATCTTGCGATAGGCCTCCAGCACCGGTTCGAGTTCCAATCGCACCGCCGTGCGCGCGCGCTCGAAGCGCTTGGCGGAGATACGGCCATCGTCGAAATACAGCGCGCTCAAGCCCACGCAGCCCACTGATAAACTCTCCAGCAGCAACGGGTTGAAGGCCTCGCCGATCACCACTTCGGTGGAACCGCCGCCGATGTCGATGACCAGGCGTTTATCCGGACTCATGGGACTGGTATGCACCACGCCCGAATAGATCAAGCGCGCCTCTTCGAGACCGGAAATGATTTCGATGGGATGACCCAAGGCCGCGCGCGCGCGCTCCAGAAACCAGCGCTTGCGTTTGGCGCGTCGCAGGGCATTCGTACCCACGACCCGCACACTGTCGGCACGCATGGCGCGCAAGCGCTGCCCAAAGCGTTCCAGGCAGCGCAGCGCGCGATCGGTGGCGGCGTCATCCAAGCGGTTGCTGTCGTCCAAGCCGGCAGCCAGGCGCACCATTTCGCGCAAACGATCGAGGATGACGAGTTGGCCGTGCGAGTAGCGCGCGACGACCATGTGAAAACTATTGGAGCCCAAATCGACGGCGGCGAGCACGTCGGGCACACCTTTCCCGCCGGCCATCTACTCGGTCAGCATCTTAGGCGGAGAATGAAGACCCGCAGCCGCAGGTGGTTTTGGCGTTCGGATTGCGAATGACGAACTGGGCGCCCTGCAGATCTTCCTTGTAATCGATCTCCGCTCCCATCAGGTACTGCGCGCTCATCGGGTCGACCAGCAACTGCACGCCGGCCTTTTCGACGCAGAAATCGCCCTCTTCGATCTGCTCGTCGAAGGTAAATCCATACTGGAATCCCGAACAGCCGCCGCCGGAAACGAACACCCGCAGCTTCAAATTCGGATTGGCTTCTTCGCGGATCAGCTCACCCACTTTGCCCGCCGCGGCATCGGTGAAAACCAGGACGCTGGGTGGGGGTGGGGCCAGATCTACTGCCATTTCGGATGTGCTCATATTGCTAGTTTACCGCCTTTTAGGACCCAGGGACCCAGGTAGCCTAAGAAGCACCCGAATCGGCCGACCCAGGCCCCGGCTTGCCGCGATGGATCAATTTGCCATTAATTTGGGCGCCCACTGCAGTTTCAATGGTGGTGTAGTGAACACTGCCCAAAACCCGCGCTTTGGGTCCCAATTCCACCCGGTCGCTGGCCTCGATATCGCCTTTCACCAGCCCGTTGAGCACGATATTGGTCACCACCACCGACCCCTCGATGCAGCCATGCTCGCTCACCGACAGGGTGTCGCTCTTGGATTGCGCGCATTTCACATTGCCGTTGATGATGCCGTCGAGATGAAAGCCGCCGACGAACTCCACATCGCCATTGATGCGCGTGTTGGCGCCCACCAGCGTGTCGATTTCGGCGCTCTTAGTCTGTTTCTGTTTGAACATCCTCACCCTTCCCCGGCGGCTCGCCGTTGGCCTCGGTCTCCACCGACATGCCCTGCGCTTTCCAGACGAAGGCCTGTCGGAAACTGTTCTTGGTGTCGCGGGCGGTATGAATTTCCACGCCTACGCGCGTCGGCTCGAAACCGCCCGGCAGTTGCAGCGGCTCTTCGTAGTCCTGAAAATACTTGAATGAGTATGCCAGTCCTGCGCGATGGCCGGGCGAGACCTGGGCATAGGTCAGGCTCTGCGGCTTGCCCTGCTGCAGCCCATCGATGGTGATCAAGGCGGTGCCGTTGACTTCTTTGTCGGGCTTGCCGGTCTGCATCAACACAAACTTCAAATGGTATTGACCGGCCGCGGTCTGCGGCACGATTTGCATCTGCTGGACCTTGACGTGAATCAGCGATTCGGGCTGCACCAGACCGCGGTAAAAGGACAAATCCTGATTGAGCCGCGCGATCTGGCTTTGCATGTCGCCAAGGCTGTGCTCCACCTGTCGATAGCCTTCACGATCCACGCGTCGTGCAGTCTCTGCCGCCTCCAATTGACGCCGCTGGTTTTCATTTTCGGTTTCGAGGGCGCGAACCCGCGAACTCGCCGACAAAGCTCCACGAACTGAATCGACCACCCGGAACCCGGCGTCGTAACGGCCCAACTCGAAGGCCGCGTATAGGATCACCAGCGCGATCAGCGCAATGCCGCCCCAAAGCACCGCTTGGCGCTTGGGCGCATGCGTTCGCACTACCAGTTTGCCGATTGAATCCGCCATGCAATCCTTATGGACCTGAAATCCCGACCGATCGTGCCCCCAGGTCCCGATCGGCTCA
>JAXDQN010000601.1:0-2768 GCA_034667865.1 Gammaproteobacteria bacterium | reverse complement strand
ATCCAACCCCTCGGTCATGGTTTCGCCCTGGAAACCGGCCAAGGGCTTCGCGCCCATATCGACCTTGATGCCCGGAATCATCTTGTGCTGCGCCAGATACGTGGGGAACGGCACGCCGTCCTTGGTCTTCTGACGAATGGTCTCATCATAAAGAATGACGCCGCTGATGTAGTCCTGCGCACCGGGCGCGGTGAACAACATTTCGCGATAAGCGCGCCGATTCTCTTCGGTTGACTCCAATTTAATGGTGTCGAAGCGCTTTTTGATCGTGCTGCCGCTCTCGTCGGCGGCCAAAATGCCCTTATTTTTCGCCACCATTGCGCGGGCGACCGCGTTTAGCTCTCCGATATTCATGCGTGACTCTTCTCGTTCGGATTGATGGATAACTTAGGCTAAGGATAACAAACCTAGCCTGCCTTCGCGCTGCGGGTGGCGCTGGGAATCAAATAGGACTAAAATGGTCCCACATCAAGCTTGTGCTTGCAGGAACCGATTTTATGCTGCGCATGGGAAAAATGACTGACTACGCAACCGTCGTACTGGCGAGTTTAGCGCATGAGCCCACCTCAGCGCGCGCTGCTGCAGATTTAGCTGATCGCACGCGCCTCACCCGCCCCACGGTCAGCAAAGTGCTGAAAGGTCTGCAACGCGCCGGCATGGTGATTTCTTCACGCGGCGCCCAAGGCGGCTATCGACTGGCGCGCCGTCCCGATCAAATCACGGCCGCACAGATTCTCGATGTCTTTGAAGGCCCGATCGCCATCACCGAATGCAGCGGCGCATCCAGTCAATGCGGCATCGAGCGTCAATGCAAAGTCGGCGGCGCCTGGCAGCGCGTCAATGCGGCGATTCGGCGCGCGCTGGAAGACGTCACGCTGCATCAATTGGCCGGACTGGACGCGACCGGCCTGCGGGTGGCGGACCTCGCCGCGGATATCCGCGTGAAATCCCAGCAAACGCCCTCACTTTAAGCTTACGCATCCACTGGAAACCAAGTGTCTAGCAAACCTCAAGACATCGAAGCGTTAGTCGGTCAGAAGTATCGTCACGGCTTCATCACGGACATCGAGTCCGATAGCTTGCCGCCCGGCCTGGACGAGAGCGTAGTCGCGGCCATTTCGAAGAAAAAGAACGAGCCGCAATTCATGCTCGACTGGCGGCTGAAAGCCTTCAGGCACTGGCAGACGCTGCGCGAACCCACCTGGGCGCATGTGCATTACAAGCCCATCGATTACCAGGACATCTCTTATTACTCGGCACCGCGCGCGCCGGCGAACGCGCCGAAGAGCCTGGACGAGGTCGATCCGAAGCTGCTCGCGACCTACGAAAAATTAGGGATTCCCCTACACGAGCGCGCCCGCCTGGCGGGTGTCGCCGTCGATGCCGTATTCGACAGCGTGTCGGTGGCCACTACCTTCAAGGAAAAGCTGGGCAAGGCCGGCGTGATCTTTTGTTCCTTTTCCGATGCGGTGCGCGATCATCCGCGCCTGATCGAGCGTTATCTCGGCACCGTCGTGCCGGCGAGCGATAACTTTTTTGCGGCCCTGAACTCCGCGGTGTTCTCCGATGGATCGTTCGTTTACGTGCCGCCCGGCGTGCGTTGCCCGATGGAGTTGTCGACGTACTTCCGCATCAACGCCGCCAAGACCGGACAGTTCGAGCGCACGCTGATCATTGCCGCGGAAGGCGCCTCGGTCAGCTATCTGGAAGGCTGCACCGCGCCGATGCGCGATGAGAACCAATTGCACGCGGCGGTGGTGGAACTGGTGGCGCTCGACAACGCGCAGATCAAGTACTCGACCGTGCAAAACTGGTATCCCGGCGATGAGAACGGCCGCGGCGGCATCTATAACTTCGTGACCAAGCGCGGCGAATGCCGCGGACGCAATTCGAAGATCTCTTGGACGCAGGTCGAGACCGGTTCGGCCATCACCTGGAAATACCCGAGCTGCGTGCTGCGCGGCGAGAATTCCGTGGGCGAGTTCTACTCTGTCGCGGTTGCGAACAATTATCAGCAGGCCGATACCGGCACCAAGATGATTCACATTGGCCGCAACACCAAGAGCACCATCGTCTCTAAAGGCATTTCCGCCGGGCATGCGGAAAATACCTATCGGGGCTTGGTGAAAATATTGCCGAGCGCCGCCGGCGCCCGCAATTTCACGCAGTGCGATTCCTTGCTGATGGGACCCAAATGCGCGGCGCACACCTTTCCCTATATGGAGGTGAAGAATCCCACCGCCACGGTCGAGCACGAGGCGAGCACCTCGAAGATCGGTGAAGACCAGCTGTTCTACTGCCTGCAGCGGGGCATTTCCGCTGAAGATGCGGTGAACATGATTGTCAGCGGTTTCTGCAAAGTCGTCTTCAAGGAGCTGCCGATGGAGTTCGCCGTAGAGGCCCAGAATCTGCTCAGTGTCAGCTTAGAGGGCGCCGTCGGTTAGGCGTCGTTAGAGAGAGAAAATGTTGCTTGAAATATCGGACTTGAGCGCCCGCGTCGCGGGCAAAGAAATTCTCAAAGGCATCAACCTGAAGGTCAATGCCGGCGAAGTGCACGCCATCATGGGCCCCAATGGCTCGGGCAAAAGCACGCTGGCGCAGGTGCTGGCAGGTCGCGAGGACTATGAAGTCACACGCGGCAGCGTGAATTTCGACGGCCACGATTTGCTGGCCCTGCCGGCCGAACAGCGCGCCCGCGCGGGACTGTTTTTAGGGTTTCAATATCCGGTGGAAATTCCCGGCGTGAACAATGTCTATTTGCTCAAAGC